>JALCDF010000029.1 GCA_022641375.1 Megasphaera sp.
ATCTTGCATTGTCCTTAGCCGTTTTCGGTTCATCTTTTGCCAATAATGTACGTTTGCCCGTAAGCAAATAATATGTCCATCCACCTACATTGCCGCTGGCCTGGATTTTTTTACTCTTTTGGAATTTTGTAACCGCTTTAGCTGTATCTTGCGAATATACACCATTTGTTTTAACAGTATATCCTAATTTATTCAATTGCTTTTGAATAAGAAGGACATCGTCGCCTTTATTGCCGACGGTATAAAATGAAGCTCCAGCCGGTATCGTCGCTGTAACTAACAATGCTGCTAACATCACTACTTTACTTGTTTTTCTCCACATAAAAGCTCCTCTCTGTCTCCGGAATAAACTGACGGGTTAGGCCAAGGCAGCCTTCCGATAATACCGGATTCGCCCTAAAGGATGGAGTCTTCCGTACCTTCTTGTAAGGATTCGACGCTCTGCTGTGTCATTATAAAAACTATTCTTTTTTCTTTGTATCACGGCCCAGTTCCGCCCGCACCCAATAGAGGGGACGTCGCTTGACCTCTTCAAAAATCCTGCCGATATATTCACCAATAATGCCCATAAAAATAAGCTGCAGCCCGCCAAGGAGACATACGACAAACATGGTTGTCGTCCATCCCGGCACCGCTTCTCCTGCAAGATTGCAATACAACACATGCGCAATCATGAGTATACTGAGAAGTCCGCTTATCATACCCGCATAAAAAGAAATACGCAAGGGTATCTTAGAATATGCCGTAATTCCATCTAACGCAAAATGCAACATTTTATGAACAGAAAACTTAGACTTGCCGGCAAATCGTTTCGGCGCAACAAAATCAATAGAAGTCTGCTTGTATCCAATATCACCAATCATACCGCGGATAAAACGATCATGCTCCCTAAAAAGCTTGAACGTTTCCAGTACCCGCTTGTCAATCAGGCGGAAATCAGAACCTCCCGGTGTAATATGTACAGGGGATACCGCATTTAAAATAATATAGTACCATTTGGATGTTACTCGTTTGAGAAATCCCGCATCATCCGTGGCCTTGCGGATTGTCTGGACAACATCATAGCCTTCACGCCACTTTTGGACCATTTCGGGAATCATAGCCGGCGGATGCTGCAAATCACCATCCATGGTAATCACCACATCACCACGGGCATGATCCATGCCGCAGGTAATAGCCAGCTGATGGCCAAAGTTCCTGGCCAGGATGACCGCCCGGACATGTTCATCCTGCTGGGTCAGACGGCTCAATAGCAATGGTGTCGTATCTTTAGAGCCATCATCAACAAAAATAATTTCATAGTCCATATCCAGACTTTGAACTGCCTTTGTTGTTTCTTCGTAGAATTTCTCAATATTGAGTTGTTCATTAAACACAGGAACAACAATAGACAACATTTTTCGATTTACAAAACTAAATACATCCACTATTTATTATACCATCCCAACGTTTTTACTGTCAAAAAAATGTGCCTCATAATCAAGAATTACTATCTGCTAATTCCTGGATCATCTTTTCTATTTCGATTTGTGAAGCGTATCCTATAATTCGTTTTAACGGCTTGCCGTCTTTAAAAAAAAGTAATGTGGGAACCGCCATGATATCATACTGGCGTGCTACATCCTTAACTGCATCGACATCGATACGAACAATTTTCACCTTGTCTTTGAAGGTCTGGGATGCATGTTTTATTTCGGCCCTTACCATCTTACACGGTTCACACCAGGGAGCCCAAAAGTATGCCATAGCAACACCCTCATGATGAAGTACTTGCAAAGCAAAGTCAGTCTCATTTTCTATGGATATTTCTGCCATACCGGGTTTACCTCCCATTCATCTTGACTACATATCAATATAATTATATCAAATATGAGCGCCTGTTTCCAGTATGCAGGCCCTATTTATTATATTTATCATACTTATCCGGTTTTCTTTACAGAAAAACGCCCGGCATATGCCGGGCGCTGAGATTACTAATCCGCTATGGACTGTACCATATGTTCCAAAAGCTTGGCATATCCCTCCCGTTTAAGAGAGGAATATGCTACAGCCGGATACGTTCCGGGAAACAGCCGTGCAAGCTGCCCCAGTTGTTTTTGTTTTTCGTTCGACTTGAGCTTATCTGCCTTTGTCCCAATCATCTGTAACGGCACCCCATGTGACGTCAGCCATTCATAGGCCTGACAATCAATGGGAAGTCCCGGATGACGCAAATCAATAAGCAGACAAAGAAGGGTTAACCGTTTTGAATGCGTAACGTATTCACCAATAAAATCGCTCCACATCTGACGATTTTGAATCCCCGTACGAGCAAAACCATACCCCGGCAGGTCTACCAGGAAAAAAGGATGCCGCACTTCCTGCTCGTCCTCTTTTACCTGCAACTCCGCCGTAAAGAAATTAACCGTACGGGTTTTCCCGGGATCACCACTGACACGGGCCAGCCCCCGGTGATTGCAGATAGAATTAATAAGACTCGACTTACCTACATTCGATCGCCCCAGAAACGCTATCTCCGGCATATCCCCTTCCGGATATTGGCCTGCATGAACGGCTGACGCCGTATACTGCGGATGAATGATCTGTATCGTCTGTTTCATCATGATTTCACCAGTGCCTGATCTAAAACTTCATCCATATCATGAACAAACACGAACGTTACATCATCCTTGACGGACTGTGGTACTTCTACCATATCGCGTTTGTTTTCGTCAGGCAGCAAGATTTTTCGGATACCGGCCCGATGGGCTGCAATGACTTTTTCTTTGATTCCTCCTACAGGAAGAATCGTGCCGCGAAGCGTAATTTCACCAGTCATGGCAAGATCATGATGCACCGCTTTACCGGTCAACGCAGACGCAATAGCTGTTGCCATCGTAATACCTGCTGACGGTCCGTCCTTGGGAATAGCCCCTTCCGGCAAATGAATATGGAGATCCATCTTAGAATAAAAATCATCAGGTAATCCTAAATTAGTCGCCCGGCGCCGGATATAAGTCATACCTGCTTCCGCCGATTCCTTCATAACATCGCCAAGCTGACCTGTAAGCAGGAGGTTTCCCTTGCCTTTGACCGCGACGGCTTCCGTTTCCAACACTTCACCGCCAACCTGTGTCCAGGCCAATCCGGTCACGATACCTACTTCATCATCTTTTGCAATCTGCGTCGGTAAAAATTTGATAGGTCCTAACAACGTTTCCAGATTCTTTACCGATACCGTAAGCGGCTTTTCTTCATGCAGCAGCATGGATTTCCCTACTTTACGGCAAATGGTCCCTATCGTCTTTTCCAGGGACCGCACACCCGATTCACGGGTATAGCCCTGTACAATATGATGCAGCACCGCATCTGAGAATCTGGCCTGACTTGGCTTGATACCATTTTCTTTCAATTGTTTCGGTACCAGATACTTTTTGGCAATCTGTACCTTTTCTTCTTCGGTATAGCTGTTGAATTCAATGATTTCCATGCGGTCCAATAAAGGACGGGGAATATCACTCATGACATTTGCTGTCGTAATCCAGAATACCTTCGATAAATCAAACGGAATCTCGATAAAATGATCACTGAATGTATTATTTTGTTCCGGGTCCAATACTTCCAGAAGCGCTGATGATGGGTCTCCCCTCATATCAGATGTCATCTTATCGATTTCATCTAAAAGAAACACCGGATTTTTCACGCCGGCCTGCTTCATTCCGGAAATAATACGACCGGGCAGTGCCCCGATATACGTCCGGCGATGGCCGCGGATTTCCGCTTCATCACGAACGCCGCCCAGGGAAATGCGGACATACTTCCGATTCATCGCTCTGGCAATCGATTTGGCAATACTCGTCTTCCCTGTGCCGGGAGGCCCGACAAAACAGAGGATAGGTCCTTTGAGGCTATGCGTAAGCTGTTTTACTGCCAGGTATTCCACAATACGTTCTTTTACTTTATTCAGACCATAATGATCTTCATCTAAGACAATCTGCGCTTCTTTCAAATCCAGACGATCCCTGGTTTCCTTTTTCCAGGGCAGTGCTAATGCCCAGTCCAGATATGTACGGATAATCGCCGATTCAGCCATCATAGGCGGCATGGAGTCCAGCCGGTCTACTTCCTTTAACAGTGCTTCTTCGACTTTTTTGTCAAGTTTCATCTTGCGGATTTTATTCCGCAATTCTTCTACTTCCGTATCTTTATCAACTTTATCGCCTAATTCTTCATGGATGGCCTTGATCTTTTCGCGCAGATAATATTCTTTCTGCTGTTGTTCCATCTTACCGCGCACTTCAGTATTCAATTTGGATTCCAGATTAGCAATATCTACTTCCGTATCGAGAAGTGAGGCGATACGGCGCAGCCGTTCAGCACAGACAGCCGTTTCCAACAACTGCTGCCGTACGATGAGACGCAAGGGTATCTGCGACGCAATGAAGTCTGCCAGTACGCCAGGATTGTCGATTGAACGGGCCTTTTCAACGACTTCTTCACTGTTGCGCATATTTTCCAGCCATTCTATAAAGCGATCCAAAACAAGACGACGCAACGCTTCTTCTTCCGTTGTGTCCGTACTTACTTCTTCCACTTTAACCGCTGCCACTTCCATGTATTTATCTTTTTGAGAAAATCCCTGCAGCTGGACACGGGAAGTCCCATTGACCAATATACGGACCAATCCTCCCGGCATGCGCAAAAGCTGTTGGATTTTGACCATTGTTCCCGTTTGATAAACATCATCAAACTTGGGATTTTCTTCATTTTCATCGATCTGGGTAGAAACAATGAGCATACGATCCTTTTCCATAGCTTCATTAACAGCTGCCAGTGAAGACTCACGGCCAATATCGATATGACTCAATAGTTTCGGATATACAACAATGCCACGCAGTGGTACAAACGGCATGGCTATAATTGAAGATTCTGTCATAATTTCATTTTCATCCATATTTTTCACCTTCTTTGTTAAAAATAAAACTCATTTCTAATCACGAGAAATGAGTTTTACCTTTACGTATTATATCATTTTGTCTGCTGCACTACAAGTTCAGGTTCTACACCCTTCGTAGCACAATCCTCCGTAACAATACATTTTGTTACATCCTTGCGGCTTGGCACATCAAACATTACATCAAGCATAATTCGTTCAATAATAGAACGCAGGCCTCGGGCCCCTGTATTGCGGCGCAATGCTTCTTTAGCAATAGCACGTAATGCAGCGGGCTGGAAAGACAATTCAACGTTATCCATTTCAAGCATTTTTTGATACTGTTTTACAAGAGCATTCTTCGGTTCGGTCAGGATATGAACCATTGCATCTTCATCCAACGGGTTCAACGTAACCAAAACAGGAAGACGCCCTACCAGTTCAGGAATCAAACCAAACTTCTGCAAATCGGCCGGAATGATTTCCTTCAAAAGAGATTCCATAGATTCTTCTGTCTTAGAGTGTATATCAGCACCAAACCCCATGTTCTTATCGGTCGTACGATTGAGAATGGTCTTATCGATGCCGTCAAAAGCACCACCGCAGATAAACAGGATATTCGTCGTATCGATTTGCAGCATTTCCTGATGAGGATGCTTGCGGCCGCCCTGAGGCGGTACGCCGGCAACAGTCCCTTCCAGGATCTTCAGCAGCGCCTGCTGTACACCTTCACCGGATACATCACGCGTAATGGACGGGTTTTCCGATTTCCGGGCAATCTTATCGATTTCATCAATATAAACGATGCCCCGTTCCGCTTTGGCAATGTCATAGTCGGCAGCCTGAATCAGCTTGAGGAGACAATTTTCTACATCTTCGCCTACATAACCGGCTTCAGTCAAACTGGTCGCATCGGCAATCGCAAACGGTACATCGAGGAGACGGGCCAGCGTCTGCGCTAAAAGTGTTTTCCCGCTCCCTGTAGGCCCTACCATGATAATATTCGATTTTTGTAGTTCTACATCTTCCACGATGCTGTTCGTCTGAAGCCGTTTGTAATGATTATATACAGCGACAGACAACGTCTTTTTAGCCGCTTCCTGGCCGATGACATATTCATCCAGCGTATCTTTGATTTCATGCGGTGTCGGCAGTTCTTTCAACTGAAAGTCAGAAGAATCATCGACTTCTTCTTCCTCCATGATATGTTTGGCTACAGAAATGCATTCATCACAAATATAAACACCGGGACCGGCAATGAGCTTATGAACTTCACTCTGCGGACGGCCGCAAAAACTGCATCTCGGTTCATCTTTCTTTTCGTTCACTATATGTTCCTCCTGTCCTGCCTATTTCGTCGCTTCTTCATAAGGACGGGTTAGGATTTCATCAATAAGGCCATACTTCTTTGCTTCTTCAGCCGTCATGAAATTATCCCGTTCCGTATCCTTCTGGATGACTTCGATAGGCTGACCGGTGTGTTTCGATAAAATACCGTTCAACTCTTTGCGCATACGCAGAATTTCCCGGGCATGAATTTCGATTTCAGTTGCCTGTCCCTGTACCCCGCCCAAAGGCTGATGGATCATAACCTGGGAATGGGGCAGTGCGAACCGTTTACCCTTGGCACCGGCAGTCAGCAATAAGGACGCCATACTGGCTGCTGATCCTACACAAATTGTCGATACGTCTGGTTTGATATACTGCATCGTATCATAAATAGCCATACCGGCAGTCACAACACCGCCAGGGCTGTTAATATACAAATGGATATCCTTGTCAGGATTTTCAGCTTCTAGGAATAAAAGCTGTGCTGTAATAATATTTGCCGTCGTATCTTCAATCGCGCCGCCTAAAAAAACGATGCGGTCTTTCAACAAACGGGAATAAATATCATAACTTCGTTCACCTTGTGTCGTCTGTTCGACAACCATGGGAACATACATACTCATATGAACACCTCCGGATATAACTTACGCTTCCGGTTTGTCTTCAGCCTTTACCTGTTCTACGGCAGGTTCGTCAGCCTTTGCTTCTTCGTTTGTATTAACAGCATTGCTCAATACGAAACCAGCAGCTTTTTTACGGCCGACAGACTGAACGAGCATCGGAACGCGATGTTCTTTCAAAATAATTTTATAAACTTCTTTCGGATCAGCCCCAAAATTCTGAGCCATGGTAATGATTTCTGCCTGAAGGTCGATGTCTTTGACTTCGATATCTTCCGCTTTGGCAACAGCTTCAAGGACTAAATCCATCTTGACATTTTCTTTTGCAGGATCAACATAGTGTTTCTTCAACGTATCCATATCCTGATTCATGTATTTAAGATAATCATCCAATGTCATACGCTGTGTTTCCAACTTCATGGACAATTCTTCAACCATCTGATCGATTTTGTCATCAATCATAACCTGAGGGATTTCAACTTCTGCATTATTCACAGCAGTCTTCAATACTTCAGCATTATATTTTTCCATAGCCTGCATCGATGCACGGGATTCAAGGCGTTTGCGGATATCTGCTTTGAGTTCATCCACGCTGTCGAATTTGCCTGCTTCTTTAGCAAATTCATCGTCGATAGCCGGTAATTCGCTGCGTTTTACATCGTTGATCTTAACCGCGAAAACAGCTTCTTTGCCAGCTAATTTCTTTTCGAAATAATCTTCTGGGAACGTTACGGTAACGTCCTTTTCATCCCCTGCTTTGCAGCCGATGATCTGATCTTCAAAACCAGGAATAAAACTGCCGGAACCAATCTGGAGCGGATAGGATTTACCTTCGCCGCCTTCAAACGGAACGCCGTCTATGCAGCCTTTGAAATCAATGACAGCAAAGTCATCTTTAGCGATTTCTGTGCCTTCCGGAGCTACTACCAGCTTAGCATGCTGTTTCTGGAGGTTAGCCAATTCTTTAGATACATCTTCATCGCTGACTGCTACAGTGTCCTTAGCGACTTTGATTCCCTTATATTCGCCCAGTTTAACCTGCGGTTTTTTGGTAACCGTAGCTTCAAACACAACATCTTTATTCTTTTCGTTAGAAATGACATTGAGATCTGGATCGGTAACAGGGATAATATCTTTTTCTTTTAATGCATCACTATATGCTTTATTGGCAATAGCATCAAAAATTTCCTGTTTAACTGCATCTTTGCCCAAGAAGCTTTCCAGTACCATACGTGGTGCTTTGCCTTTACGGAAACCAGGGATGTTGACACGGTTTGCTAATTGTTTGCAGGCAGATACGGCCTGTTTGGAAGCATCCTTTGCCGGTACTTCGATGTGCAGAGTTACTTTATGCTGATCTACTTCGTTTACTGTTACGTTCATTCTAACTATGTCCTCCTTATGGGCCTATGGCCCTATGTTATCTCTAAAATACCATATTACGCTCTACATCATACCATAAATTTTCAATATTTACAATACGATTCTGCAGACAGAACTTGCCTTTCCCTGAAAGTCCGTCCTCCCTATTATATCACTACCGCACCTGTTGTGCTGTAGTAAACAAGAGCGGCCATCAGGCCGCTCTTGTTAATTATCGGATTGCACTGACAAAAGCAGCCGCTTTTACCGCAATTCACAATTACATTTTTCTTTTAAATCCTTGATGATCGTATTGATGGCATCTTCAATGTCCCCATCCGTCAATGTACCGTCTTCGGAACGGAATATGAGGGAATAAGCCAGGCTCTTGTATCCTCTCGGTACCTGTTTTCCCTGATACATATCAAACAGATGCGCTTCTTCCAGATAGGTACCGCCATCTTCCCGGATGACAGAAACAATATCGGCATTTTTCGTATCAAGCGGTGCCAGGAATGCCAGGTCACGGCTGATTGCCGGGAATTTGGCAACCTTATGATAATCAGGAATAAGATTGACCATAGGCAGTATATCCTTCAAATTCATTTCAAATATATACACCGGGCCGGTTACATCGTAATTATCAACAGCCTTTGGATGTACTTCGCCAAACCGGCAGATGACCTTGCCATCTTTGACATACTGAGCTGCTTTGCCCGGATGCAGAGGCGCATAAGAAGACGCTTCGATATCCGCATGGATGCCCAAACCTTCAAGAACAGCTTCGACGATTCCCTTGACATCATAAAAATCATAATTTTCTACTTTAACAGGCCACTGTGCCGTCGTACGCTGTCCATACAACAGACCAGCTACGTGATATTCCTGATCCGGCAGTTCCGTAATGGGCAATCCCTTGGGAATATAGACCGGTGCGATTTCATATATGCCTACCGAAGGATTCTTCACCGCCTGATTGCGGGCTAAGGCATCCATCAAAGAAGGAATAAGCGTCGTCCGCATCAACGGAAATTCTTCCGTAATCGGATTGAGGATAGGTACAGCCTGATACAACGGATCCGTTTCCGGGAAAAGTAAATTTTTCAACGAACCGGTATTCATGAAACTGAACGTTACAGTTTCATTGAGGCCGCTGCCGCTGAGTATGGAGGAAATCTTTTCGCCAATTTCATGACGATAGCCGCTTTCCCCTTTGGAAATATTGCTCCAAGGGCGTGTCGAGGGAATATTTTCATATCCATAGATACGAGCCACTTCTTCGGCAATATCCGGCATTTCCGTGCAGTCACCCCGATACGAAGGTACGACCGCCGTCAGGGTATCCCCATCTTTTTGAATACCGAATTGTAATGTCTTAAGAATGGATACCATGGCATCTTCAGTAATATCCGTTCCCAGGAACGTATTGATCTGTGCTGCTGTAAACGTAATCGTCGTCGTCTGTTGCGGATGCGGATATACATCGACAATGCCCTGCGCTACATCGCAGGCTCCCATTTGCTGCAACAACTGGGCACAACGATCCAATGAATGAATGCAGCTTTCAGCATCGAGTCCCCGTTCGAAACGTCCCGATGCTTCCGAACGCAGTCCTAATGTCCGTCCGGTATGACGGATGTTGGAACCCTTGAAGGAAGCGCATTCCAAAATAACCGTTTTCGTATCTGCCGTCACTTCAGAATTCATGCCGCCCATAATCCCGGCAATGCAGCATGGTTTGGCAGCATCGGCGATGACCAGCATATTATCTGTTAATTTACGGTCTGTATCATCAAGCGTCTTGATCATTTCACCGGTTTTGGCACGGCGGGCAATCAGATGATGATCTGCCACTTTTTCATAGTCATACGCATGAAGAGGGATACCTAATTCGATCATGACATAATTGGTTACATCAACAACATTATTAATCGGACGAATACCGGACTTACGCAAACGCTGTTGCATCCACAACGGCGATTTGTCGATTTTGACATTGGTCAGCAAACGGGCCGCATAACGGCTGCACAAGTCTTCATCTTCAATAGATACTTGTACCTTACCGCTGATAGAACCACCGCATTCATCAACGGATATTTCCGGATATTTTGCTTCCTGACCGCTGAGAACCGCAAATTCACGGCTCAATCCCACCATGCTGAAGCAGTCGCCACGGTTCGGCGTCAATTCATATTCATACACGATATCACGGGCATCAAGATAATCAGCTGCATCGACACCAACCGGCGTGTCCGGCGGCAGGATCCAAATACCTTCCCGTTCTTCCTGAAGCAGGACGCTGTCATCAAAACCGAGTTCATGAGCCGAACAAAGCATGCCGCTCGAAGGTACGCCGCGGAGCTTGGATTTTTTGATTTTTACACCGCCGGGAAGATGTGCGCCGTGAACCGCAACAGGAACAATCTGTCCTTCCCGGACATTGGAAGCTCCCGTTACGATTTGAAGCTGTTCTTCGCCTGTATCTATCTGACAAATAACCAGTTTATCTGCATCGGGATGTTTATCAATTTTTAAAATCTTACCGGTAACGACTTTTTTGATTTCGTCGCCCCAATGTTCGACCTGTTCGACAGGAATTCCTGCAATCGTTAATGTATCTGCAAATTTCTGCGGATCCTGTGTCATGTCTACATGTACATAATCCTGCATCCATTTCAACGAACTTTTCATAAGTCTTTCCCTCCTAGAACTGATTTAAGAACCGCATATCATCTTCGTAGAATAAACGTAAATCATCAATGCCGTATTTCAGCATGGCAATACGTTCGACGCCCATGCCGAAAGCAAAGCCCGTAACCTGTTCAGGGTCATATCCACACATACGGAATACATTGGGATTTGTCATGCCGCAACCCAGGATTTCCAGCCAGCCTGTATGGGAGCATACCCGGCATCCTTTGCCGCCGCACATAACACAAGAAATATCAACTTCGGCACTCGGTTCCGTGAAGGGGAAATAACTGGCACGAAAACGAACTTTAGTCTGCGGTCCGAAAATATCACGCAGAAAGTCTTCCAACATACCCTTTAAATCAGAAAAGCGTATGTTTTTATCGACGATCATACCTTCCATCTGATGGAATACAGGGGAATGAGTAGCGTCGTAATCACAACGGTATACTTTACCGGGAGCGATTATTTTAAACGGTTCATTCGGTTTATGAGATAACAACGTCCTTGCTTCCAATGGCGACGTATGGGTACGCAGCAGGATATTATCCGTAACATACATGGAGTCCTGCATATCCCGGGCCGGATGATCTTCCGGCAAATTCAAACATTGGAAATTATAATAATCCGATTCTATATCCGGACCATCAACGATAGAGAACCCCATATTCAGAAAAGATTGTTCCATCAGACGCCGCGTCAGATGTAATGGATGTTCATGCCCAATAATCGGTTTACGGCCCGGCAGGGTAATATCGATTTTTTCTGATTGTATTTTTTCATTCAACGCCCGCTTCTTCAGTTCTTCCATTTTCATTTTTAAATGGCTTTCCATCATAGCATGGGCCGTATTGACAAGCTGACCTACCTTAGGACGTTCTTCCTTGGAAAGGTTCTTGAGTTCTTTCATGATAGAAGTCAATTCACCTTTTTTACCCAAATATTTGACACGAATGTCCTGCACATCCTGAAGGGCTTCGCTCTTGGCGAGTTGTTCGTCTACTGCCGCTTTCATTGCCTCAATCTTATCACTGATCATGCCTGTTTCCTCCTCTAGGTATTTGCAAAAAGATGGGCTGCAAAAAAAATAGACCTGCGCCCCGTAAGGGGCGAAAGTCTGATTTCGCGGTACCACCCTAATCTATCTCTATCATTCTATAACGGGAATTCCCGTTTCGCCTACTCCATTCAGCAAAAAGCTCCAAAGTGAACGCATACAGCAGTCATGATGCGGCTCTCAACCAACGGCCGGCACTCTCTGTACATGACACGATACCCTATGCCCTCTTTATCATCGCTATAGTATCATCGTAATGTGGTTATTATACACCATTGACATATAAAAAAGCAAGACTGCCGTTTCCCATACAGAGAAACGTTCTTTACCAATTAGTATAAGGTCTTATTGGCGATGACCAACCGCTGGATCTGATTGGTCCCTTCATAAATCTGCATGATCTTAGCATCACGCATATATTTTTCGACAGGGTATTCCTTGACATAGCCATAACCGCCCATAACCTGTACAGCATCCGTCGTTACCTTCATGGCGACATCAGACGCATTGCACTTGGCCATAGCCGCTTCACAGCTGAATTCCATGCCCTGATCCTTCATCCAGCAGGCATGCTGGACAAGAAGACGTGCACCGGAAACCTGCATTGCCATATCGGCAATCATACCCTGGATCATTTCAAAAGACGCAATCGGCTTACCAAACTGTACACGGACTTTAGCATATTCACTGCAGGCACGGAACGCTGCTTCAGCAATACCAACAGATACGGCACCAACCAGCGGACGCGCTGAATCGAGAGTATCCATGGCAATGCGGAACCCGTGGCCTTCACGGCCCAGGCGGTTTTCCTTAGGAACATAGCAATCCTGGAAAATAAGTTCACTTGTATTGGATACGCGGATACCCATCTTGTCTTCCGCTTTGCCTATCGTGAATCCCGGCGTACCTTTGCGGACGATGAATGCTGTAAGCCCGCGAATGCCGCCGCTTTTGCGCGTATTAGCAAAAACAACGAATACTTCGGCAAGAGCACCGTTGGTGATGAAACATTTTGTGCCATTTAAAATATACCCTTTGCCATCTTCGGTCTTAACCGCTTTCGTAGAAACAGAACCAGCATCAGAACCTGTACCCGGTTCGGTCAAAGCAAACGCAGCCAGGCGGTCTTCATTGATAATATCGAAATACCGTTTTTTCTGATCATCATTGCCGGCAATAATAACCGGATACGAAGCCAGCGCATTAGCAGCTACGGTTGTCGCAACACCGGCACAGCCTTTGGCTAATTCTTCATAGATTGCACTGATGGTAAGTGCATCCAGACCGGTACCACCGAATTCTTCCGGGATTGCTACGCCAAGAAGTCCCTGGGCAGCTAATTTTCCCAACAAACCTTCATGAAGTTTTCCCGTTTCATCCATTTCCCTGGTATAGGGAACGATTTCTTTTTCAACTAAATCTCGGACAACCCGGATAATTTCTTTTTGTTCGTCGTTATAAGCAAAGTCCATATTTTAATACCCAACCTTCCATTCATCCTAATTCTAATTTGTTCAAAACGTAAAATGACGCCCGCCCTTTTACTACGATATTTCCTTTTTCATCATATAAATCACATGAAACGACAATAGTACTGCCGCCATGATGAATTACTTCTCCATATCCGATAATATGCTGCCCTTGGGCAACCTGGCGAATATAATTCATATTAATTTCCAACGTTGTCACCTGGTAACCCAGCGTGCGGCTGGACCACCCCATCAAGGTGTCACAAAAAGCAGCCAAAACACCCCCGGAAGCAATGCCCCGATAGTTACATAATTCCGGCTTAACATCGAAACTGAGGCATATATTTCCTTCACTGAGATTTTCAATCGTGCAAGGCATGTTCCTGAAGTACGGCGTTTTTCTATAAATTTTCTCAAAAAGCTGATACATGCGTTTCTGTTCTGCGCTGAGTCCTTGCAAGGTCTTAGTGTCCATTCGTCCCATCTCCCTGTCCGAATGTATACTGCCCGGTTACAAAGAACGTTCCCTTGCCATGCGCCAGATAACGACCATCATCATCATAGAAATCACACAAGGCAACCATCGTCGTACGCCCATTGTGAATCACTTTTGCTTCGGCAGTAATCGTCGTATCAGCAAAAGCCGGCCGCAAATAGTTCATGGCCAGGTCCAATGTCAGGACAGCCTTGCCATAGATGGCACAAGCTGTTTCCATAGTAGAATCCGCCATAGAATACAAAACGCCGCCATATAAGGTGCCGTTCGGATTATCCCACGTGTTTCCATTATTATGAAAGACAAAGATAGTACTCATTTCATCCGCTTTGCGTACATGGAAATCCATATATGTATCAAAAGGATTTTTGTGAACCTCACGTTCAACGGTTTTTATATCATATTGCACCGTTATCTGCTCCTTTTCCATCATGAAATAAATACCCTTATATTTTACACTAGTAATTCGAAAAAATCAAACATAAATTTACAAAAAAAGCTGTGCGTGTTGCACAGCTTTTCGCATGCCTGACCTGGTTTTTACCCCCACACTCGCCTGCTGGGACTTTCGCTCATGGCATTTTGCTCCCACTACTCATCCTCTCGCTGTTTACGGCAGGTCTTACTTCTAGGCCGCACTATGATCAGGACCGCTTTGGGTCCCTTACGTGGATCGCTTTGCCTGCGACTGGCATCGACTTGCAACCACAGCACATGCTCAAGGCTGATTCACATCAGCCTTTTCATATTTTACCATAAAAAAAACAGAACTAAAAGCTTTTTAAAAAAAATAACAAAACAGCGGCTGCCGGCCTCATGGCCAACAACCGCTCATCATGTCCCGCATACAGGCACACTATCCTTAGAATTTATACCCCATACCGACCTGCCAGCCTTTGACATCATCATTGTAGTTATCTACGTCGACATCGGCCCGGCGATATTTGACATGCGCATCCCAGTTCGGTGTGATATCATAGCCTACCCCTACTTCATAGGAATTCACATCATCACCTACACCAACAGACGCAAACCCCTGCCATTTTTCACCAATAGGGATCTGTCCTTTCAAACCTACCTGATATCCCCAGTAATGCTGATTATTATACGTATCAGCTTTCACATAAGAACCACCGGCAAATGCAGAAACATACTGGGTCAGCCGATAATTACCAATCAGATAATTTTCATTGATCTTATTGTCATTATCTCCCTTGGTATAATTGTTGGCGTACTGTAAATCCCATTTATCATTCATAACATAAGTTACATCACCACCACTAAAACGACTGTCCGCACTACGGCCCCCTTCTTTCTGATCAAGGCCATAATTAATATTTGCTTTCAGGTCTCCTGCTTGAGGATCTTTAATAGGCGCAGCCATAGAAACCGCACTGACACACACGAATGCTGCCAATGCGCTGGCTAACAGCATCTTTTTCATGGGAAACACCTCCAGTTTCATCCTAACACATTATTTATATATTATATACTATATTAAAAATAAACACAATTATTTCACATTTACCTTGCGGTGCAGCAATTCTTCTCCGGCGGAAATGACATCCTGCATGGAAATCACGAAAATCCCTTTATAATGCCCTTCCTTGATGATTTTCTTCATGCTTTTTCCTTCTTCATAATGATCCGTCGATTCCAACACGATAGCGTTATCCGTATACGGGCCATAAAACTTGGGATTACTGGGTCCGTACAGGGCTACCAATGGTACATGCTGACTCACCGCGACATGCATCGGGCCGCTGTCATTGGTAATAAATAAAGAACAGCGCCGGACAGCTGAAGCTAATTCCCCAATGGAAAACTGCCCCGTCGCTATGATTGCCCGGTGTTTCATTTTTGATACGGCATTTTGTACCATGGATTCATCCATCGTACCACCAAAAAAAATACAACGGCATCCCTGATCCGCAAAATAATCTGCCACAGCCGCAAAGCGCTGCGATGGCCACCGTTTCTGCGGTACAGCACTGCCAATATTAAAGCCGACGACCACATCCCCATTAGCAACACCATGCTGCGCATAAAAATCAGCTGCTTTCCGTTCCCATTGCGGGCACGTAAAAATCTGTAATCCTTCATTACGATAATCGTCGATTCCCAACTGCGCCAACACATTGATATACATGTCTACCGCGTGAAAATGACGGCGGTCCAGCCGGGTATACCGGTCCATCAACGGACGGGCCAAAAAATGGCTCATGCCGACGAATTCTTTGGCATGGATGACCGTCGCCAAAAAGCTGGTCCGTTCATTCGGATGAAGATTGATGAGGATATCATACTGGTTTTCATGAAGCTGTCGGCCGATATGCCACAACGCCTTCACAGAATTATCCTTGCCTTTTTTATCAATAGTTACTAAATGGTCAATATGGGGATTATAACGAACGACATCGGCTACCTTTTCATCAACGACAAGGGTTATATCCGAATCCTGGGCATGGCGCCGCAAGACCTGCAGGAACGGCGTAATGAGGATGAGATCTCCCAAATGCATGAGAAATGTCACAATAATCCGTTTCTGTCGCAAATTAATCATTCCTTCACCTTCCTTAAAACAGTTTCATAAACTCCCCATACCGCATCCACCGTAAGCTGTCCCATACAATCCGGATCATTGACAAGCGGATGAGCCGGCGTAGCCTGGGATGTCGGTGAAATCATCATGTGGATATAGGAATCATCTTTGCCGCCATACGGACCGGTCCGCTGCGGACACGTCGGACCAAATAATGCAATGAGTTCTTTCTTCATCGCGTTCGCAATATGCAGGGGGCCTGTATCGGCACTGACATAAAGCCAGGACATACGAATAGCTGCCATCAGTTCCCGCAAGCTGGTCCGTCCGGTATAATCCAAAATAAGAGGCGACTGGACAGCACCTGCTATCGCTTCCCCTTTGGGCATATCATCGCCGCTGCCGAGAAGGACCGCATGCATACCCGTTGCAGCCAACCGTCCCAGGAATTCCTGCCAATACGAAACTGGCCATTCTTTGACCGGCCAGCGCGTTCCGGGCACGACGGTAATAAAGGGTCCGGTCAATCCATCGGCAGCAAAACGGTTCTTCATGATATTCATTTCAACAGCCACATCCGGCAGGGGGAATTCTACCGTATCCACCGTACCTCCGAGGACGCGGACCGTATCCAGATACCGTTCAATGACATGTCCCTGTTTATTCGGCCCTGCTAACCCTTTGCTGATAAGGAAACTGCCTTCACGCATTTCCCAATATCCATATTTTTCCTTTGCACCGCTATTAAAAGCTACGATAGCACTTTTAGCCAGCCCCTGTAGATCCAGGCATAAATCAAAATGATATGGATGCATCAGCTTACGCAATTCTTTCCAATAGGACAATGATTTGAGACGCTTTTTATCAATATATATGACTTCGTCCAGCCAGGGACTGCCCGGCAGAACAGCCGAAAAATTTTGATGTACTGCCCAAACAATACGCGCCTTGGGACAATTCTCCCGTAGCGCGTATAACGTAGGCAGCGCGTGAAGTATATCCCCGAGGGAACTCATCTTAATGATAAGAATCGTATTATACTGTTTCACGGCTATTCCTTTCTTGTAAAATCTGATGTATAAATGTATCCAGCCGGCCGCCACGGAATTGATACCCATCCATGCCGGCATTCCGGCCACATTCCACATCGCGAGGCATATCCCCGATCATAAAAGATTGAGAAATATCGATATCATGCTCTTTGACAGCCTGCAATATCATACCCGGAGCTGGTTTTCGCCAATCACTCTTTCTATCATACCGCGCAACAGCTGCGCCCTCCAAATACGGACAATAATAGACAGCCGTAATAAGCCCACCTGTCTGCTGCGCATCAGCACACATATGCTGATGTACATCACGGACATCCTGTTCCGTATAATACCCGCGGGCCACACCGCTCTGATTGGTAATGACGATAATAGCATATCCCTGAGCTGTCAAATCAGCCAACGCTTCTTTTGCACCGGGAATCCATTGAAAATCTCTCCAATGACCTACATATCCCTTATCGACATTCAACACGCCGTCGCGATCAAAAAATGCTGCTTTCCTCATTCAAAATACCCATCACTATTTTTCAGTATATCGCAATATTCCCTGACAGCCGCATCCAGGATCGTAAACCCACGGTCATATCCGGCCTGCATGAGTTTCGTCGTATCAGCCTGTGTATAGCTCTGGTACTTGCCTTGGAGGATTTCCGGGAACGGTACATATTCAATATGACCTTTGCCGCAGTAATCTATGACACTCTGGACAAATTCATTGAACGTATGCCCCACGCCGGTACCACAATTATAGATACCCGATAATTCCGGATGTTCCCAAAAATAAAAAATAACATTGACTACATCCATGACATAGACAAAATCACGGATTTGTGCACCGTTGCCATAGCCGGCCGTTCCTTCGAATAATGTGATTTTTCCCGTCTTCTGTAATTCATGATATTTTTGGAAAATAAGAGATGCCATACGGTCTTTATGATTTTCCTGCGGACCAAAAACGTTGAAATAACGGAATCCTACAATCTGGCTTTTGGCCTGTGGCAAAAAGCGGCGCACAAAACGGTCGAATTGAAGTTTCGAATAGGCATAAGGATTCAACGCCTGTTCACAGGCAGGATCTTCCCGGAAACCATTTTTACCGCTGCCGTACGTCGATGCCGAAGAAGCATACAAAAACGGTATTTTGCGCTGTGCACAAAACCGCAACAGATTCTTGCTGCCTTCATAATTATTTTTTATCATATAGCGGCCGTCATAATTCATCGTGTCCGAGCAGGCCCCTTCATGGAATACGACATCAATATAGCCGCAATCAAAGGTATCATCCGCTATCTGAGCAGCGAAATCCGCATAATCCATATAGTCATAAAAAGAAAGGCCCTGCAGATTCCGACATTTCCGTCCGTCCGTCAAATCATCAACGACCAGGATATCATCGATTCCGCGATTATTTAATTGTTTTATGATATTGCTGCCAATAAATCCGGCACCACCAGTTACTATTTTCATATTTTCCCCTTCTCTGCTAAATTCGCTATTTTTTGTATCAAACCCGTCGTCGAATACCCTTCTTCAAAAGAAATTATTTCTACCCGCTTCACTGATTCGCGGCCAATCACTTCATCTGCTTTGTAGTCGCCGCCTTTGACAAGGATATCCGGACGCAGTACTTCTAATAATTCCTTAGGCGTATCCTGCTCGAAAATGACCACCTCATCCACACACCCCAGGGCACTTAAAAGGACCGCCCGGTCTTCCTGTGTATTCAGCGGACGTGTTTCACCTTTTAACCGGTGTACCGACTCATCTGAATTCAGACCGATTACCAGATGCTGTCCCAGCATAGCTGCCTGTTGCAGATAAAGGACATGCCCCCGGTGAAGGATATCAAAACAACCATTGGTAAAGACAACGGTTTCACCCTGGGACT
>JALCDF010000030.1 GCA_022641375.1 Megasphaera sp.
GGGGCGGCAGAACAACTGGAAATGATACATCGCAGCCTGGAGAAGGCATCGGCGTATGATGAATCGTTCCAGGCCCTGGCGGCAAAAGTGGAAACCCTTTCCTATGAATTGGAAGATCTCCATGACAACCTGCTGCAATATGCCCAATCCTTTGATTTCGACGAACACGCACTGGATACGATGCAGGCCCGGCTGGCCGTGATTGAAAAGCTGCGGCGGAAATACGGGGTTACCGTTGCGGATATCCTGGCTTTTCTGGCCAAAGCGAAGGAAGACTATGACCGTCTGGAACAGTCTGAAAGCACGCTGCAGGAATTACAGCAGGAGCTCGACGCCAAAGAAGCGGCGTTGCGCAAACAGGGAAACGTGCTGATGGATGTGCGCCGGGATGCCGATATGGCATTCCGCAAGACCATGGGTAATGCCTTGAGTCAGCTGGGGATGCCGCACAGCCGTATTGCATTCCATATACAACCGATGAAAGAGGTTACGCCTGATGGTGCGGCAGCCATCGAATTGTATTTTTCGGCTAATACGGGAGAAGACATGCAGCCGTTGGCCAAAATCGCTTCCGGCGGGGAAGTATCGCGGATTGCCCTGGCGCTGAAGACGAGCAGCCCTGACCTGGAAACAGGTAAGACCATGATCTTTGATGAAATCGATGTGGGTATCAGCGGCCAGACGGGGCTGCAGGTGGCGTATCATATCCGTAAGCTGCGGCATAACGGACAGGTATTCTGTATTACCCATCTGCCGCAGACAGCAGCCATCGCAGATCATCATTATTTCCTGTATAAGCAGGAAAATAACGGCCGTACGGTAACACAGATCCGCAAGCTGTCAGCGGAAGAACATATTTTGGAAATTGCCCGCATGTTTGCCGGTAATGATACGACAAAAGCGAGTGTGGAAGCGGCCCGGCAGATTGTTCAGCAGGTGAAGTAACCGTGGATGTACGGTTTATTTTTTCAAGGTACAGCCATACTTGACTTGAGAGAATAATGGGTATATATTAAACGTAATATAATCTTAAAAGAGATAAGGGGATGAACGATATGCTGCGAGTATTAGTCAACGGTGCAGACGGCCGTATGGGGAGTCAGGTCGTCAAGGCCGTATATGAAGATAAAGACTTGGAATTTGTCGGTGGTGTCAGCATTACCAATATCGGAGCCGATGCCGGTGAATTGGCCGGAATCGGCCATTTGGGTATTCCTATCCGTGGTGATCTGGGGAAGGTACTGGATGATATCAAGCCCGATGTCGTCGTCGACTTTACGGCCCCAAGGGCTATTTTTGAAAATGCCAGGACCGTTATTTCTCATGGTACCAACATGGTAGTGGGAACGACGGGGCTGACAGCAGAACAACGGGATGTATTGGCGAAGTTGTCGGCAGAACATAAGACCAGTATTTTTATTGCGCCTAATTTCTCCATCGGGGCGGTCCTGATGATGAAAGTGGCAACGGAAATCGCACCGTTCCTTCCCGATGTGGAAATCATCGAACTCCATCACAATAATAAGCTGGATGCGCCTTCGGGCACAGCCATCATGACAGCGAATAAAATCGCGGCAGCCCGTAAGGCTGCCGGGGCACAGCCGGCACCGGATAAGACCCATGAAAGCCTCGAAGGGGCCCGCGGTACCAAGGTAGATGATATCACTATCCATAGTGTCCGTCTGCCCGGCTATGTGGCACATCAGGAAGTATTATTCGGCGGATACGGTGAATACCTGACAATCCGGCACGATTCGGTAGACCGCAAATCATTTATGCCCGGAGTTATCCTGGCAGTGAAGAAGGTAACTTCCCGTCCGGGGCTGACATTTGGATTGGAAAATTATTTATAACTATAACATCAATTTTTGGAGGTAGCATTGATATGACGAAAAAACCGGTAGTAGCGATTTTGGGCGCCACAGGTGCCGTAGGGCATGAATTCATCCGTTTGATCGAAGAACGGAAATTCCCATACAGCAAGTTGAAATTATTGGCATCGTACCGTTCGGCAGGTAAAAAAATGACCGTAAACGGAGAAGAATATACGATTGAAGAAGCCAAACCCGAATCGTTCGATGGTGTCGATATCGGTTTGTTCGCCGGTGGTTCCGTCAGTAAGACTTTAGGGCCGGAAGCAGCTAAACGAGGCTGTGTCGTCATCGACAATTCCAGCACGTTCCGCATGGATCCCGAGGTCCCTCTTGTCGTACCGGAAGTCAATCCGGAAGATATATCCTGGCATAAGAATATCATTGCCAATCCGAACTGCTCGACCATCATCATGCTCATGGCGTTGAAGCCAATCCATGATTTGTCACCGATCCGGAAAATCGTCGTTTCTACTTATCAGGCTGTATCCGGCGCAGGCAAGGAAGGCATTGACGAATTGAAGGAAGAAGCAGCAGCATACCTCAAAGGAGAAGAAATGCAGGCGAAGATCTTGCCGAGCAAGAGCCTGCCGAAACATTATCCTATCGCCTTTAATCTGATTCCGCAGATTGATAAATTCATGGAAAATGATTATACGAAGGAAGAAATGAAAATGGTCAATGAAACCCATAAGATGTTCCATGATGATTCCATTGCCATTACGCCGACGACGGTCCGCGTACCTGTATTCCGCAGCCATGCCGAATCCATCATGGTGGAAACACAGGATGAACTGACGGTAGATGCCGTCAAGAAGGCTATTGATGCGTTCCCGGGAGCACAGGTCCTGGATAATCCTGCTGAAATGGAATATCCTATGCCGTTGTACACGTCAGAAAAATACGACTGCTATGTCGGCCGTATCCGCAAGGATCTGTACAATCCGAAAGCCATCAATCTCTGGGTATCGGGCGATCAGATCCGCAAAGGGGCAGCACTGAATGCATTGCAGATTGCAGAATATATGCTTGCACATGATATGATTAAATAATAGGGAGTTGGTTCTGTATGTTAAAATTTGGTAATGTCATCACAGCAATGATTACACCGTTCCATGAAGACGGGAGTGTCGATTATGAAGGCGCCGTAAAATTAGCGAAATACTATACACAGCATGGTTCTGACGGAATTCTCGTTGCCGGAACTACTGGCGAAGGCGCTACGATGACGACAGAAGAACGGCAGAAATTGTTTACGGATATTTCTGCGGCTATTGGCAAGGATTTCCTGGTAATGGGCAATGTGGGCACGAATAATACGGCCCAGTCCATCGAATTCGCCAAATTGGCGGAAGGTACGGGCGTAGACTGTTTGCTGGCTATCGTCCCATACTATAATAAACCGAATCAGGATGGCTGTTACGCTCATTTCGCAGCAATTGCCAAAGCGACGAAACTGCCTATTTTCATTTATAATGTACCGGGCCGCACCGGCGGCAAAATCTTGCCGGAAACGGTTGTTAAATTAGCCAATGAATTTGACAATATCATCGGTATCAAAGAAGCCAGCGGCGATCTCAATGCAGCTACGACCATTGCCCGTGATACACCGGATACGTTCCATGTATACAGCGGCGATGACTCGCTGACCCTGCCTATCCTCGCTGTGGGCGGCGAAGGCATTATCAGTGTAGCTTCGCATATTATTGGCAAGGAAATGAATGCCATGGTCCAGGCCTATAAAGACGGCGATATCAAGAAAGCGGCAGCGATGCATCAAAAATACCTGCCGGTCATGACGGGTATCTTCACGACTGTCAATCCGACACCGATCAAAGCCTGCACCAATATACTGGGTCTTACACACAGCACGTTCCGTCTGCCGATGGTAGACGCGACACCGCAAGTGAAAGAATTCCTGAAAAAAATGATGAAAGATGCCGGAGTTATGTAACTGGTTCTTGCAGATATGATAAAACGGATGTCCGAAAGGGCATCCGTTTTTGCGTACAAGAGAATAGAAATCATGGATACAAAAAAATAGTCCGTACAAAATGCACGGACTATCATGTGGTGACCCGGTAGGGATTCGAACCCTAGACCTACTGATTCGTAGTCAGTCACTCTATCCAGCTGAGCTACCGAGTCATATGATCATCATTTCTGACGACTCATATATTATATAAGATTTTCAGATGTTTGTCAATACGATTTTAGATATTAACGGCGTCTCCGGCGTCTGTTATCGCCGCCCTTATGGAGGGATTTATGACGTTTTTCTTTCGTTGATTGATAGCTGCTGATTGGTAATTTATCTTTGAAAGACTGTTTCTTTTTCGGTGGGCGGGTATTGGATTTTACCTTTACTTTGCCGTTGGCTGTATATTTTGTGATGGTAGCCTGAATGGTATGTTCGATACGGCGTACCCAGTTTTCGTCCTGGCCCGTGGCGAACATGACCGAGAGGCCTTCATTGCCGGCCCGGCCGGTCCGGCCGATACGATGGATATAGTAATCGACATCATGAGGCACATCGTAGCTGAATACATGGGTGATTCCTTCGATGTCGATGCCGCGGGCAGCGATATCCGTGGCGACGAGAATCTGGGTTTTGGCTTTAGTGAAATCCCGCAGCACCTGGGTACGCCGTCCCTGTGACATATCACCGTGCAGTTCGCCGATATTGAAGCCTTTTTCAATCAGCTGGCTGGCTAATATGGAGGTTCGTTCCTTCGTATTGCAGAAGACGATAGCCAGGTACGGATTCATTTCGGTGATCATTTGGCACAGGCGGGGAAGTTTTTGTTCTTCCCGTACCATATAGATGCGCTGTTCGATGTTTTCCAGCGTAATGGTACTGCCTTCGCGGATGTTGAGGACGAGCGGGTTCTGCATATGTTTTTTGGCCAGGCCGCGGATCTTATCGGGAATGGTGGCAGAGAAGAACAGGACCTGCCGGCGTTTCGGCGTCAGGCCGAGGAGGGTGTCCACATCTTCCAGGAATCCGGCCTGCAGCATCTGATCGGCTTCGTCGACGATGATCCGGCCGACGCCGCTCAAATCGAGCGAATTGCGGCGGCAATGATCCAGCAGGCGCCCCGGTGTACCGATGATGACATGGGGGTGGCGGTGCAGTTTCTGCAGCTGATTTTCAATGGTTTTTCCGCCGATGAGGTTGAGGATGTCGATTCCCATCGGAACTGCCAGTGTATGGGCGACGTCGGCAATCTGTTTAGCCAGTTCCCGCGTCGGGGCCATGATCAGTACCTGTTCCATATGGACGGGTATTTTAATTTGTTGTAATGACGGCAACAGGAAGGCGTAAGTCTTACCCGTTCCTGTCTGGGCCTGAGCGAGGATGTCGCGGCCTTTAAATAAAGACGGGATACTTTGTTCCTGGACCGCCGTCGGTTCGTTTATGCCTTGTTTATGAAGCATTTCGCTGATTTCAGGAGAAATGCCGAGACTTTGAAATGTTTTTGCCATGATGGATACCTTTCTATGATATATAACAACATGAATATCTTAGTATACCATATATTCAGCCGGATAGCTAGTGGGATAATGGCTTCTAATACTGGCTGATTCTTCGTTGATATGGTATACTAAAGTACTGAATAAGAATGAAATAAATGGAGGGAAGTTTATGAGTTGGTGGTGCGATATTTTACGGCAGTGCGTGTTTATGAGCTTTTTTATCATTCCCATACCCATTGGGTCGTATACGATCCATAATGGTTCCAGCGCTGTTGTGGCCATGGTCAGCTATACGTTGTTGTCCCTGGCAATTCCCTGGGCGTACCTGGGATGTAAAGGTGCCAGCTTCGGTACGGCCCAGCGGCCAATCAGCCGTACGCTGTTCGTGATCATGTGGCTGGCCCTGCAGGGAATCCTTGCCTGGTTTGGCTATTTTATGGGTGGAATTTGGAAGGGCTCGTCCTTTTGGGAATGGCCTACGGTAGGACGGGATATCCTGTTCATTGCCGGTATGTACGGACAGGTGGCACTGACCATGATATTGGCATATATTGCTACCCGCCTGACTGGTCAGACGCAGAAAGAAGGACAAGCATGATACGCATGAAAAAAGAATGGTTCCTGGATCGTGTGCGGGCCGTGTTCTGGCTCAGTTTGTGGATCGTACCAATCCCGTTTGGCATGCTGGCGTCGGATAAAAGCTTTTTTGCGCCGCTGTCTGTATTGGTTTTTTTGATTGCGTCCATCAGCCTGCCCGTGACAGTCCGGTATCGACAGGAAAAAAGGACGGCTGATAGCATCTATGCGCCGGTTCCGTCCCTGATATATGGCGGCTTCGTCGCCATGTTCATGGCTATCGGCGTGTTGAACGGCTGTATGGTATGGGATATATGGAGAAACTATTATGCCCGCATGGCCTTGTTTTTTGTGTGGATGGTAGGTACCATTGGCTGGCAGTCCGTGCTGGCCTGGGGTTTTGCATACTGGCAGGAGCATAAGCGGAGCCGCTGGTATTCGGAATTTATCGATCCAATCTTGTACAGTCTGCCGCTGCCATGTGCCCTGCTGGGGATGTTTACCTATCCGGCCGTGTTTCAGGAAGAAGTATCAGTTAATCTGGCTATCGGGTTGATGGCTATTATCGGTTTCGGTTTCCTGCTGATTTCTATTTGCACTATTGCGACGGTTGCCTTTTATTTCTACCCGTCTAAGAAAAGAGGCTATACGGGAAGGGAACGATGGATACAGTTGGCACGGGTCCTGGTCATGGTAGTGGTGTGGCTGCTCGTCCATAATCGGTTCTTCGATACGGCTATCGGGGTCTTCGTCGTCCATATGATGCCGTTGTCGGCGAATAATCCGCTCGTATTCCTAACGCCATTTGTCTTTGAAGGGGCCATGATCATTGCCTGTGTCGCCTTGGGAAATCTGACTGTCCTGGGGCTGCATGCCCTGGCCGGGAAAAATAAATAAGCACATATACACGAATCCCCCAATAGCAGATGGATATGTCTGTTATTGGGGGATTCGTATGTAAAGGTAAATTGATGGTTATTTAATTCGTTGTTCCAAAATCATCGGTTGTTTCAATAAATTGAAACGTACCATGTAAATGACCAGGCCGATTACGGTAGCCAGACAACCGCTGAATAACGTCAGGGCATCTGTCGTAGTCAGTGCATAGACACAGTAGATAATCGAGACACCGGACAGGAAAATCGATGTATTACGGTTACAGACCGTATTGGGAACATTTTCTTTTACCAGTATGAATTTCAGTGCAAAAGCACAGAGAATGTATGGAACGATATTAGTGACAACAGCCAGATTAGCCAGCAATTCGAATTGAGCGGCCAGTGTCGGGCTGATTGTCATGAGGGCCAGCAGACTCTGCATGGCCAGGATGACCAGCATACCTTTGACCGGTACATCAGCGTCCGTTACCTTGGCAAAAATCTTAGGGAAGAGTCCCCGCTGGGCACTGGTCTTAAATACACGGGCCAGCGTGAACTGCCAGGACAAGAGGGAACCGGCACAAGAAATGACCATGAGTCCCATGACGACCTTGCCGGCCGTAGAGCCGAGCATGTAAGAGAACGCCAGGCCGAAAGGAGCACTGGAGCTCAGGATGTCCGCATTAGGAACGATACCGGCAATGACGTTCGTCGAAGCGACGTAGATGACGGCAACACAAAGGGTGCTGACAAACGTTGCGATAGGAACGGCATGCTGCGGATTATCCACGGCATCCATATTGACGGCAGCGGATTCCAGTCCTAAAAACGACCACAGGGTCAGGGCGATGGAACTTCCCACCGCATCACCTAAGGGGACACTGGACGGATTCCACGAAGCCAGCCACGTAGAAGGGGAGAACCAGAACCAGCCGATCAGGGAGATACCCAGAACCGGAATGATGGCGCCCCATATGGTGAGGGTACTCAGCTTTCCGGAATACCGGGAACCGCTGAAATTCAGGCAGGCGGCAATCCACAGTAACGCGATTGTATATAAACATGTTTGCAGCGGCGAGAACGACGAGCCGAGAAAACCGGCGGCGTAGCCTACTGCAGAGATGGCGATAGCAACATTAGCAATAACAATAGAAACGGCATAGGAGTAGTTTGCCATGAAATGTCCTACAGGTCCCAGGGCGTATTCGGAATAACCGCCCATTCCACCGGGTTTTGTAGAGAACATGCCACATCGGGCGAACGTCAGGGCGAGAGCCAGAGAACCAAAAGCAGTAATTATCCAAGATAAAATAGAGATGGTACCCACCTCGGCGAGTTTGGTCGGAAGCATGATGATACCAGCTCCCAACATGTTGGCGGCAGTGACAAAAGTCAACTGGACTAAAGACATTTTACGACGTGTAGTTTTCATTATCGGGCCTTCCTTTCGAGGGTATAAATTTTAATAACAAACCCATATACATTTAAGCAAGTTAATTTTATCATCATTGGTATGAAAAATAAATAGTTTTTTGAAAAAAAACTATAGTAAATTAGAACAGAAGTACTGTTTTTTATTCTTAATTTATATAGGAAGAGGTTTTATGGCAACAGAGACGGCTGATTTCGGCGGTTATGCGGGAATGACGAGAAGAAAAAATAAAAAAGACGGTACGAAAAGAAAAACATTTCTTTTCGTACCGTCTTTACTTTGTAAGAGGTAAATCGAATTCGTATTAAATCGTAAACTCTAACGGATTAGAGACGTTCAATTACGATTGCAGTACCCTGGCCACCGCCGATGCAGAGGGAAGCCAAGCCGTACTTACCATTGATTTCAGGTTCAGCCAATGCATAGAGCAAGGTGATAAGGATACGAGCGCCGGAGCATCCGATTGGATGACCCAAAGCGATAGCGGAACCGTGGATGTTGGTTTTGTTCATGTCAACACCGAGTTCGCGGCAGCAATAGCAAGCCTGAGCTGCGAAAGCTTCGTTCAATTCGATGAGGTCGAAGTCTTCGATCTTCATGCCAGTCTTTTTGAGGACTTTGCGAACAGCCGGTACAGGGCCAGTACCCATGATAGCCGGTTCAACGCCTGCAGAAGCCCAGTCGATGATCTTTGCGATTGGTTTAATGCCGAGTTCTTTTGCTTTGTCAGCAGACATGATTACGAGAGCTGCGCCGCCATCATTGATACCAGAAGCGTTACCAGCAGTAACTGTGCCGCCTTTGATGAAAGCAGGACGGAGTTTAGCGAGTGCTTCCATTGTGGTCTGAGGACGAATATGTTCATCTTCGGATACGATTACATCGCCTTTTCTCTTATGAACCGTTACAGGAACGATCTGGCTCTTGAATTTGCCTTCAGCACGAGCTTTAGCAGCACGCATCTGAGAATTGTAAGCCAAGGTATCCTGTTCTTCACGAGTAACGCCAAAACGACTAGCAACGTTTTCAGCTGTTACGCCCATGTGATAGTTATTTTCTGTGCAAACCAAGCCATCACGAAGCATTAAATCTTCGAGAGCGCCGTTGCCCATACGATAGCCGCGGCGAGCTTTGGAGATAGCATACGGAGCATTGGACATGGATTCCATGCCGCCGGCTACGATGATGTCAGCGTCGCCCAATTTGATCTGCTGAGATGCCAAAGAAACGGTACGCATACCCGAACCGCACAATTTATTGATTGTGAAAGCAGGAACTTCCTGAGGAATACCAGCGTGAAGTGCTACCTGACGAGCTGTGTTTTCACCACAACCAGCCTGGAGTACATGACCCATGATAACTTCATCGATCTGATCAACAGGGATACCAGCGCGTCTTACAGCTTCCTTAACAGCAATAGTACCGAGTTCAACGGCAGTAACATCAGCGAATGCGCTGTTAAAGCTACCAACTGGGGTACGGGCCGCACTTACGATTACAGCTTCTCTCATTTAAAAAACCACCCTTTCCAAATGTGTGAAACAAATATGTGAATAATGTGAAATAAAATAATATATTTAAGTCAGCAGAAGAATTCTACTGCTTTAAAACCAAATTGACATATATACTGAACATCTGCTATACTCTCCAGTCGATACCAGACATGTCAGTGTGGATATATGTTCTAAATTTCACAACCTTCTGTATATATAGTACATTTTTTCACAAGCAATTGCAAGAGGAAAAATGATATTTTCCATACTTTATACTCATGAATGACGCAATACATGTCAAAAAATGAATACGAATAGTCAAATGGATATAAAATAGAATACTAAAAGCACCGTCATCCATCATTAAAATATAACGAAGAACCAAGAACCGCTCTTCTAACAACGAAGAACGAACAACCAACAACCGCTCTTCCAACAACTAACAACGAAGAACTAACAAAAAAGGATACGCAATATGCTATTGCGTACCCTGACTGTCCATTCATGCATATATAATTCGTATTAAAGAAGGCTGGCTACGAATGTATAAGCGAGCAAGGCACTGATGGACAAAATCAATTTGGTGTTAATACTCATGTTCTTCATGCTATATTCCTTCTTCCTTAAAATTTTTAAATAATGGGTTAAAAACGTGATAAATTTGATAAATTAAATGAAATTACTGTTTAAATACATTCAATTTATCTATAATTATGATAGCATTAGCGAGAACTAAAATCAACAAGACAAAAAGTAATATGATGATATTGCCTATGAGATGATTGTATATTTCTTGAAAATATCTCATTTATAGGGAACTTTCGTTAAATATTTGTCATGCAGTGACGCTGACAGTAAAAAAATGTATAAAGATAAAATAATTATAACATACATAATTTATACAAAACTTTAAATATTAAAGGAAAACGTTATACGTATGGACTGCTCCGGAAACGGGACCAATAGCATCAGAATGGGATTTCCCGTACTCGACAGTTCTATTTTGGTAGAATATAATAGTACTTGGGTACTACCATGAGAAAGGGTGCATATCATGAGTTTTCTAGATGCTTTTTTTGAAGAACAGACAGCGCAGACACGGTCAGATAAAATATATGACGATGCCTTGCGCGTATTTAATACAGCAGCACTGCAGAATGATACCTATGATGCGGCACTGGCTGCCAAGGTCCGGGGAGGTGCAGATTGTGACCGCATACCCGGCGGCACGGGACGATTTGGCCACGATGCGTCCAATCCCATTCCTGTAAATGGCCCGTTTGGAGAATGGACCTATTTGTCACGTTTGCGTATCCGGGCTACAGGGTCGATGGTGTTTTTTCATAAGACGCGTTCCTTCGGTGCTGTCGACGAATTTGAAGTAGTCAATGTCAGCGGCCGGTTTGCGGCCCGCCTGTATTTTGCTCCGTATCATCCCCGCTTATCGCGGCTGTATCCGGAACAATTCACCTTGGAACGGGAAGCTGTATTTCCCCGGGGCATTACGTCGATATGTCCGGATTTCCCCAAGGGTTTGCATAAGCTCATCAAGAAAGAAGCGGATCAGCGGCTGGGGGTCGATGTCGTTGAAAAAGAAAGCGACCGCATCAATGTTGCGCAGGCACAGGAGTCCCTGTCCCGCCTCCGTAAATATGGGGGCCTGCCTGGTAAAGAAGTGCAGCAGCCATGAAACGCCCGGCCATTGATCAGATACTAAAGCTGGCCGTGGTGGCCATCATGGTTGCGGAACTGGTGGCAGTACATTTTCTGATCCCTGATTTCTATAGTACGTTATTCAATCTGACGGTAGAAGGAAATATAGAAGGTCTGACAGCGTATTTGTCGTCTTTTGGGTATGGGGCCGTCCTCATCAGTATTTTTATGATCGTTATCTGCAACATGACCGGCTTGCCGTCCATACCGTTCCTGACGGTGAACGGTGTCATTTTCGGTCTGGGACCGGGAATCGTCATTTCCTGGGTCGGGGAAGTCATCGGGATAGAAGGTGGGTTTATCGTCATGCGGACAATCCTGCGGGATAAAGCGCAGCGGATGATTGAAAAGAATCATCTGACGGATAAACTGGAATCGTACAGTACCATCAGGAACATCGCCATCTGCCGGGCTGTCCCGTACTCGCCGAATGTTGTTTTTACTGCTTTGGCGGCGATGAGCCCCATGTCATTCCGTGCTCATACGGAAGCGACACTGATCGGCAAGGTGCCATCGGTTATTTTTGAAGTATGGCTGGGCCATGACCTGCTGAAATTCAGCAAATATGGCGGCCGGTTCCTGATCAGTGCTACGGTTATTTTGACTATTTATTATTGTTATCATCAATATCGCAAGGACAGGAGGTAAGTACAGTGGGCAATCATTCCTTTACGGCGGTGCGGATGGATGAACATCATCCCCATTGGGCGGTGGCCGTTTCCCGTTGCGGTGATTTATATCATCGCCCCGGCGATTTTCGTACGGAATTCGGTCGTGATTATACGCGAATCCTTCATTGTACGGCCTACAGCCGCCTGAAACGGAAGACACAGGTTTTTTTCACGACGAAAAATGACCACATCTGTACCCGCATCGAACATGTCAATCACGTCGATTCCGTGAGCTGTACTATCGGCCGCTATCTGGGTCTCAATACGGAGCTGATCGGTGCCATTGCCAACGGGCATGACCTGGGCCATTCGCCGTTTGGTCATCTGGGGGAACGGGTGCTGCGGAAAATCAGTAAAAAAGAGCTGGGTGAAACGTTCTGGCACGAACGGCAGGGACTGCGCGTCGTCGATGATATCGAGACCTTGCTGGACCCGACAGGACGGACGCAGAACCTCATGCTGACCTATGCTGTCCGGGACGGCATCATCAGCCACTGCGGCGAAGTGCGGCAGACTGTATTGCGGCCCCGCCGCAAAGCGGTACCGCTGGAGTCGATTACCCGGCCCAATGAATATGAACCATATACATGGGAAGGCTGCGTCGTCAAGATTGCCGACAAAATCGCCTATCTGGGGAGGGATATCGAAGATGCCGTGCGTCTCCACATTTTGACGGAAGACGGCAAGCCCATGCAGGACTTAAAAAAGGAACTGAACGGACTGCTGCGGGAAAAAGTCGAATCCATCAGCAACACTGCTATTATGTATCCACTGATTACGGATATCTGCCGGGAAAGTACGCCCGAAAAAGGGCTGATCCTGTCGCAGCAGCATCTGGACCTGATGAATACGGTCATGCAGTTTAATTACGAATATATCTATTCCAGCAAACGCCTCAGCATCTATCATGCCTATGCCGAACTGATCCTGGAATCTATCTATAGTATATTAAAGCAATGCTATGCCGGCGCCGATACATTGAAGGTCCTGAAAGATATGCAGAAAGATTACCCGACGCTGGGCAAACATTTCCTGGAACGGCTGAAAAAGTATTCCGATATCGGCCGGGCCATTGCCGACCGGGATAAATTCGGCAATGCCTTTGGAAATAAAATCGTGTATCATATCGCCGATGACCCCAAACAATATCGTCTGGCCTGCATCGATTATATAGCCGGTATGACGGATACGTATGCAGAGAAAAATTTTGATGAACTGACGACATTTTAAACGTGGATATGATATAATGATAGACATTAAAGGGTCAGGATGGTCCTGGCAGTATGTTATATTAGGAGGATGTTAAATAAAATGAGAGAATTACCAAAAGCAAATGAAATTTGGCGTCATTTCAAACACCATACGTATCAGATCATTACCATAGCGGAACACACGGAAACCGGTGAAAAATTCGTTATTTATAAAGCTTTGGAAGATACGCTGAAAACATATGCCCGGCCGCTGAAAGATTTTATGAGTGAAGTCGATAAGGAAAAATATCCCAAAGCAGATCAGGATTACCGGTTTATCCATGTCAAATAAAGATTGACAAGAACGGGAAAGACTGATATAATTTGTACTGTTAAAAACAAAGCAGGAGCTATCCGCTTCTCACCTTCCAAGACCGTGATGTTACGAAGGTTGTATACGGAAACGTATCAGGGCGGATAGTGTTATGCTATCCGTTCTTTTTTTTACGGAGGTGAAAGAAGATTAGTAAAGAATTACGTATCAACGATCAAATCAGGGCTCGCGAAGTCCGCGTGGTCAGTGATTCCAATGAACAGCTCGGCGTGATGTCTATCCGTTCTGCTCGTCAGATAGCGGAAGAACGTCATATGGACTTGGTAGAAGTAGCACCAAACGGCAAGCCGCCGGTATGCCGTATCATGAATTACGGTAAATATCGGTACGAACAACAGAAACGTGAAAAAGAAGCCAAGAAAAAGCAAAAAGTATTGACTTTGAAAGAAGTAAAACTGCGTCCTAACATCGAAGATCATGATTTCTATGTCAAGATGAAAGCAGCGCAGCGGTTCCTGGGTGAAGGCAGCAAAGTGAAAGTTACCATTATGTTCCGTGGCCGGGAAATGAGTCATCAGGAACTTGGCCGGAAACTGCTGATGCGTTTTGCTGATGAAATTAAAGAACTCGCTCATGTAGAAAAAGACCCTAAAGTTGAAGGCAGAAATATGACGATGATCATGGCTGCTAACAAGGTAAAATAATAGGAGGAATTATATTATGCCGAAATTGAAAACCCGCCGTGCAGCGGCTAAACGTTTTAAAGCTACTGCTACCGGTAAAATTAAACGAATGAAACCATACAAAAGCCACATTTTGGAATCCAAATCCCCAAAACGTAAACGTAATCTGAGAAAAGCTACGTATGTTTCTAAAGCAATGACTGAATCCGTACGTAAAATGTGCCCGTTCATGTAATTTGTCTGTGGCATAATCAGTTGCAGGATTCATTCGGCGGTTGTCATTTACGACCGTATACATTGGTAGAATAGTTGGAGGAATTAACTCATGGCAAGAATTAAAGTTGGCGTTACAGCACATGCTCGTCATAAAAAAATAATCAAAATGGCAAAAGGCTATCGCGGAACGCGTAGCCGTTTGTTCAAAAAAGCAAATGAAAGCGTAATGAAGGCTCTTTATTATGCTCGTCGCGACCGTCGCGCTAAGAAACGTGAATTCCGTAAATTGTGGATTGCCCGTATCAATGCGGCAACACGTGCAAACGGAATGAGCTACAGCCGCTTCGTATTCGGCTTGAACAAAGCCGGTATCCTGGTAAACCGTAAAATGCTCGCTGACCTCGCTGTCAATGATGCACCGGCATTTGCAAAATTAGTAGAAGCTGCTAAACAGTAATACAGATGTACATAAAAAAAACGGAGATATACTCTCCGTTTTTTTTAATGCCAAAATATAAGGGATGGATAAACTGACGATGGGGAGTTCCTTAGAACTGGAAGGTGACGCCGGCACCGATGCCGTGTTCATTGTCGCCGTTGTCCGGCATGTAGTTGTGATAATTTACATTCAGGCCGATGCCCAGGGACAGGTTGTAATTGAGGCCGACATTCGTTTCACCGAAGTGGCTCCCCTTGACATAGGACGCATAGGGCTGCCAGCCCAGCAGATGCGGTGTCGCGACACCGATGCCGCCGTATAACGAATCGCCCTGTCCGGCCATGTGATTGCGCCAGCCGCCTAAAAGTTGCAACTTGGAGCCTAATATATTATACTTGACGTACAAGTCATTTTGATGGTTATATTCATCGCGGTCCGCTCTTTTATAGCCGATATATGTCTTAGGAAGTACTTTTCCTTCAATATATGATTCTTTCGTACCGATACTGCCTTTTACGCCGACATCGGGGACCATTGGCAGCGATGCCATAGCCGGGGTGACAGCCAGGGTGCAAAGGATACAGCATATACACAGTTTTTTCATGGATATCCCTCCTTAGGGAAAATGATATGGGAGTTCGTGACTAGTGTAGCATGGTATCGACGGAAAGGGAAGGGCTGTAGCGGTGAAATACGATCATAATGCATGGTATATGAATGATTTTAAAGGAGATGATGGAAATGTTTTCTATGACACACAAATTACTTCGATCAATTGTAGCAGCCTGCACATTTATAGCCGCCGCATCCTTTGCGGCCCAGCCGGTACAGGCCTATGCGTCCCTGTCTGATGACGGGGCCTATACGCTGACGGAAAATGTCTTTTCCCAACGGGCTAAAGGAGAAAATCTGGTTTTTTCACCCTATTCACTGCAGCAGATGCTGGTACTCATCAATAAAAACGCTTCCGGTACGGATGTCCGGGGTGAATTGTTACCCTATACTGCCGGAAATCGGCGGATGCTGACAGAAGAACTGGCCAGCACGGACAGCGGGTCACTGATCCTGCTGGATAAGAGCATGGCGGCTTTCCATGAAGGAAAAGCCAATCAGGACGTGCGTGTCGTGTCCTATCCGGGAGAAGCTTTGCAGGCCAAGCTGGATTTCCAGAAGGAAATCCTGGGATCGGTCATTGATGAAGCCGCACCGCAGGGACATTTGACATTCCTGACGGCAGCTCATTATTTTGCGAAATGGCGTACGCCTTTCGATGAAAGCCTGACGCAGGACCGGGCTTTTACGACAGAAACGGGCGATACCATCCAGGTCCCGACCATGGCCAAGCATTTTGAAAATGGTACGGGGAAAATCACCAAGGATTACTCGATGACCGCAATATCCGGTGAAAAAGGATCTCAGGTTTATTTCATCTGTCCGAACGGGAATCCGGAAGGCATCATGAAAAACATGGACAGCATTATTGCTGATTTTGATCAGCATGAAGGAACTGTACGCAACGTATATTTTGAAGTACCGAAGATTTCCCTGAAAAATAAGATCGATCTGGTACCGACGCTGCATGCGTTGGGATTTAAATCCTTCTTTGATGGATCGCTGTATTTTAATGCTATCACCGGCGATATACCCTATACGCTGGATTCGGCGACACAGACGGCGACCCTCGATGTCAATGAAAATTATGCCGAAGGGAAAGCCCTTACAGAAGTCAATTTCCGCCTGACGGCATTGGTACCCGTAGATGAAGTACACAATATCATCATGAATAAGCCGTATTTTATCGTCATTAAAGATAAGAATAAGACCGGTACGACCGACCGTATCGTCTTTATGGCCTGGGTAGCTAACCCGAAAGCGTAGTATGGATGAAGAGATACGATTCGTTATCAGACAGGATAAAACGAATATATCAGCATAGTATAACAGGATGGGGCAGACTGGTTCTGCCCCTCCTGTTGTTTTGCTGTGTGTTTGCGACGGCGGTACCCGTTGTTGACGCGGCCGCTGCGGCCAGAAATACGGTTGTGACTGGAAATCGCCAATCCGTTCCGGCACGGGCCAAAGGAGCGGCGCTGCGGTATGGTGATACGATTGGTATCGCTGCGCCGGCTAGTCCCGGTGGCGGAGATACGTCAGCGGCGGTACAGCTGTTACATTCTCTGGGATATCAGGTCGTAGAAGGAACGATGGCCGCTGGCCATTACGGTTTTTTTGCCGGTACGGATGAGCAGCGGGCAGCAGATCTGAATGCGTTGTTCAAAGATGATACGGTAAAAGCTATCGTTTGTCTGAATGGCGGCTACGGCTCAGCACGGATATTGGACAAATTGGATTATGCCATGATTTCCCAGCATCCTAAGCCGTTGATTGGCTTCAGTGATATTACGGCATTGCATACGGCGCTCGGCGAAAAGGCCGGTATCGTGACCGTTCACGGGCCATTGATGGTGACGCTGAATCCGGCCAATCATTCGGCCTATACGGAACGCCAGTTCGCCGATGGCCTGGCAGCGACGGCGCCCATCGGTACATTGGCCCTGCCGGCAGGACGGAAACTGTCGACGGTGGTTTCTGGTACCGCAGGCGGTATCCTGGCCGGCGGGAACCTGACCATGTTGGCAGCAGCTGCCGGTACACCCTATGAATTGAGAGGGGATGGCGCAATATTGGTTCTGGAAGATGTCAATGAAGCCGCCTATCGGATTGACCGCATGATGCAGCAATTGTGGCAAAATGGATTGTTGAAGCGGGTCAGTGCTATCGTATACGGAGATTTTCTTGATTGCGGCAATGACCCCGGTGACTTTACGACAGAAGAAGTATTGACCTATTATGCCAGACTGGCCGGCAAACCGGCTGTCAAGGGAGCGCCCGTAGGCCATGGCATGGATAATGCGTTTTTGCCGTTCGGTGTGCATGCTGTCGTGCGGGCCAATGCAGATGGTACGGCATCGCTGACCATTGATGAAAATCATAATACTATTGGTTCTTAGTTGTTGGGAAGAAACGCTTTTTCAACAACATATTCTTAACAACTGGTTTGAGTCCGCCTGAGGGGGCATTGACGAGAACAAGCACAAGCATTATAATAGACAAAGAGAGATAGCAAACGTTCGCAAGCGTAGGCTCATCTCGTAACACTTTGAATGTTTGGGGAATGGCCTTACGCTAACCGTTAAGGCTTTTTTTCATGCTATTTGCTAGCTGAAATAATGGTTGCTACGAGTATCCCAAAGGCAATCATTAATGAAAGCACCTTGTATATATCCATAGACAACACCGCCAATCCGTTACAGATTGACAAGCCTACTACGTTTGCTATCTCATGTTAGACAGTATACCATACCCCGATATATTATGATAGACACACCGCTCAAAGGACACGATGTCTTTGTGTGTTTTTTGATGTGAGCAATAGACAATTGCATAAAAAAAAGAATCCCCCTAGTCACAATAGAGAGATTCTCAGGTAAAACATAAAAGCATAAGTCATACTTTTAGTGCTTTTGGTGGAAACAGGGGGATTCGAACCCTCGACCCCCACGATGTGAAGAAAGCAGTCATATGTAATTGGACAGTGTGACATGGAGTAAAAACCATTCACAAATGAATAAGATAGCTATATATTGCGTATAATCGTCTGTAAGACATTCTTATTTGTCTTGCTAGTAAGTTATCACCAAAGATAATAAAAACGGCTTAGAAACGATTATAGGAGCACTTTATTTTATCAGACACCAAAATATGCAAAAAATCCGTGTGCGCTTATGTAGACACAGAGGAATTGCAGTTTACCCCTTATGGCCCTTTTCGTGTCGCTATGTGAATAAATATTATACTATCCACATCATCATTATAATAGACATTGAGAGATAGCACAACCAGTC
>JALCDF010000031.1 GCA_022641375.1 Megasphaera sp.
TGTTCCGTGATGACAAAGGAGATACGATGATGGATGTAACGACCTGTTCGGAAAAAGAAACGATTGCGTTGGGAGCGGCGCTGGGACGAGTCCTTGCGGACGGCGACGTCCTGGCTCTGCAGGGTGGCCTGGGAGCCGGTAAGACCCACTTTGTACAAGGGATTGCCAAAGGGATGGGGATTCATGCGAATGTCGTGAGCCCGACGTTTACTATATTAAATTATTACGAAAATGATATTCCTTTGCAGCATTTTGATTTTTACCGCCTTGGGGAAGAATATGAGCTGGATGACTTAGGCTATGATGATTATATTGCGAGCGGGGTCACGGTCATCGAATGGTCGGAAAAATTTCCCGACCGACTGCCGGATGATGCAGCGGTGATCAAGATTGAAAAGACCGGCCTGACGGAGCGGGTATTTCATATGACCTTTACCGGCGATAGATGGAAAAATGTGGAAAAAGAGGTAAAAAATTATGTTGCTAGCCATTGAAACTTCAAGCCTGGTATCCAGCGTAGCCTTGCTTCATGAAGGCGTACTGCGGGCCGAATTGACGATTCAGGCACGCTTGACCCATTCGGAACAATTGATGCCCCATATTGCGGATATGCTGCAGAAGGCATCGGTATCCAAAGATAAAATCGACGGTATCGCAGTATCTATCGGGCCGGGTTCCTTTACGGGATTGCGTATCGGCCTGGCTACGGCCAAGGGACTGGCCTTTGGGTGGAATGTCCCGATTATCGGCATCGAAACGCCGACCAGCCTGGCCTGGAATTTTGTCGGGGCAGCCGATTGGATATGCGTATTCATCGATGCCCAGAAGGGAAATGTCTACGCATCCTTGTATGAATGGAATCGGGCGGAGCTGCAGACGGTAGAAGATGTACAGGTCATCAACCGGGGCGAATACTTGCAGCACCTGCAGCAGCAGGGACATCCGGTCACCTTTTGCGGGGACGGGGCGCTCCTGGAACGAAACGATATTGAAAACGTTGGCCCATTATTCCGGATGGCGCCGCCGACGATGGTCATTCCCCGGGCCGGCAGCCTGGCTATGGCTGCGGATGTGCGGTTCCAGGCTGGGGACGTTGATGACTGCATGACCCTGACGCCGGCATATAAACGCCGCAGCGAAGCGGAAGTACTATGGGAAAAAAGATACGGAAAGAAATTATGTCTATGATAGTCCGTCCGGCGACACTGGAGGATGCCGATGGTATTTATGCCATCGAAGAGGAATCGTTTTCGATTCCCTGGTCCATGGATTCCATTACCCATGATTTGGCGAATACGGAGCTGACGATGTATGATGTCCTCGTCCGTGATGATGGCCGTGTCGAAGGGTATGGCGGCTTGTGGCGCGTCCTGGATGAAGGGCAGATTACCAATATAGCTTTACGGCAAGACTGCCGCGGCAATGGCTATGGCGAATTACTTTTACGGGTCCTCATGGAGTCGGCCTGGGAAAAAGGCTGTGCCTCTATTTTCCTGGAAGTGCGGATATCCAATGCGGCTGCGTTGGGCTTATATCGCAAGCTGGGCTATCAGGTAGTATCCGTTCGGAAACAGTACTATTCGGAGCCTGTAGAAGATGCCTATGTCATGGTATGCAAGAAAGAAACGTATCATTGGGCAGTGAAATAAATCAGCGTACCGGCAGCCAGGGAATGGCATTGACCCGGTACGGGAATGGAGAATAATCATATATGTATACATTAGCATTGGAAACGAGTTGTGATGAAACGTCGGCTGCCGTATTGCGGGACGGCCGGACGATCCTTTCCAATATTATTTCCACCCAGGTGCCGATTCATCGCCAATTCGGCGGCGTCGTACCTGAAATCGCATCACGGCAGCATATCGAATATGTCATGCCCATTATCAAGGAAGCATTGGATACAGCCGGCCTTACTTTAGCCGATATGGATCATATCGGTGTTACCTATGGTCCCGGACTGGTAGGAGCTCTTCTGGTCGGTGTAGCAGCCGCGAAGGCCCTGAGTTTTGCTGCTGACAAACCGCTTGTGGGTGTGAACCATATGGAAGGGCATATCTTCGCTAATTTTTTGAGCCATCCCGATTTGGAACCACCTTTTCTGGCTCTCGTCGTTTCCGGCGGCCATACGCAGCTGGTACAAATCGACGGATATAATTCCTTTACGTTACTCGGGCAGACCCGCGATGATGCGGCAGGAGAAGCATTTGACAAGATTGCCAGGGTAATGGGATATCCCTATCCGGGCGGTCCGCAGATCGATGCGTTAGCGAAAAAGGGGAATCCCGACGCTATCGTATTTCCCAAGGCACTGCATGAAAAACATAATTTCGAATTCAGTTTCAGCGGCCTGAAGTCAGCCGTGCTGAATTATCTGCATACCCAGGAACAGCGCGGCGAGGCCTACAATGCCGAAGATGTGGCCGCGTCTTTCCAGAAAACCGTTGTGGACACGCTGGTCGAAAAGACGATGGATGCTGCCGGCTATATCGGTGCCCAAAAAATCGTCGTTGCCGGCGGCGTATCTGCCAATAGCGGGCTGGCTGCAGCCATGGCACAGGCTTGTGAAAAGGGAGGCTATGCATTCTATCGTCCGGAACCGGTGCTGTGTACGGATAACGGCGCCATGATTGGCTGCCGGGCGTATTACATGGCATTGGACGGTCGTTTTGCCGATTTGACACTGAATGCCAAACCGGCGTTGGCCATTACATCCTGCTGAGGTGATTCCATGATGTCTATTGAAGAACTTTGCCGCCGCCAGAGCTGTTTATCGGATGTGCAAATCCATATATTACAAAATAGTGAAAAGTTGCTTCAGTTTGCCAGTGACGTATCCCACCGGGAAGTCGTCGTTTTCGTGCCGGGACAGCAGGCGGCAACCCTGGTCATGGCAGCCTGGCGTATCCCGCTATTGCGGCAGGAACACGAAGATATGCGCTTTCAGCAACAGGTAGGTACGGTATTTCCGGCCATCGAAGTACCTATTGCCATACAGGTATTTCGGAAAGGGCTTCCGATACAAGGGGAAAAAGAAGTGGAATACGGCCGTACCGAACCGCTCCGTTGTTATCCCTTCGTCGATAATGGCGGCAAGACGATTGCTGTCGTAGCCTTTCTGGGCGAAGTAGAGGTGACACGGGATATCCTGACGGAAACGGCGTTCATGGCCCTGCGTGTGCCGATTACGCTGGATATGAGCAAACTGTACGGCCGCCTGTCCGTACAAGATGGGATTATCCTGATCAACTGCAACGGCGTGGTCATCTATGCCGATGAAATGGCCGAAAGCCTGATGGCAATCCAGAGTCACGGCGGACAGCTCGTAGGCAGCAATATTTACAGTATGCAGTCCAACCTGACCGGTGCCAAACAGGCGTTGGCGACGCGCAAAGGATTTGTCGAAGATGTGCAGATCGGCCCGATTGTACTGACCCGCCGGGTCATTCCGTTGTCGCAGGGAGGAAAAGTTCATCGCGTCATCGTCATTTTGACCGAAAAGACAGAACTGCGCCGCAAGGAAGAAGAATTGATGATCAAGACATCGGTCATCAAAGAAATCCATCACCGTGTCAAAAACAATCTGCAGACCGTGGCCAGCCTGCTGCGCATGCAAATGCGGCGTACGCAGAGTGCGGAAGCCAAAGCGGTCCTCAATGAAAGCCTGAACCGGATCCTGAGCATATCGCTGGTCCATGAGATATTATCTCATCATAATGAAGAAATGATAGATATATCGGATGTAGCGCAGCGCCTGCTGACATTATTGTCACAGAGCATGTCCGGCGTCGACTGTCATGTCCGGCCTGTATTCAAAGGAGAACCCCTGCTGATGCCGTCCGATGCGGCAACGTCCATGGCGCTGGTGATGAATGAACTGATTACCAATGCCATCGTTCATGGATTCGAGGGACTCCGTGAAGGGCAGATACGCCTGACAGTCTGCAAAAAAGAGAGACAGGGCAGGATTTCCGTCGAAGATAACGGTATCGGGATAGAAGAGTCGCAGAAAAAACAAGAAGAAAGACAGCATCTGGGATTGACTATCGTCAAGACCTTAGTGGAAAAAGATTTACACGGAACGATTACGTTTACGAAGATGTCGTCCGGGGGGACGACGGCACTCATTCAGTTTCCATATACAGAAAGGGGTTAATCTATATGGGGTATCGTGTGGTTATTGGTGATGATGAATCCATCATTCGTATGGATCTGTGCGAAATGTTGGAAGATGCCGGTCATACTGTCGTGGGAGAAGCGGCTGACGGAGTCGAAGCGTTGGAGTTAGTACGGCGGGAAAAACCGGATATCGTCCTATTGGATATCAAAATGCCGCGGCTCGACGGAATCCATGCCGCGAAAATGATCGGTCACGATCATTTGGCACCGGTATTGCTGCTGACAGCCTATAGTCAGCATGATGTCGTCGATAAGGCCAAGGATTCCGGTGTCCTCGGGTATCTGGTAAAACCGGTGAGCCCGGTAAATCTGTTCCCGGCTATCGAAATAGCTATTTCCCAGTTCAAGCGTCAGGAAGAAGCAGCGCATCAGCTGGATGAACTCAATGAACAGATGGAAACCCGTAAAGTAGTAGAACAGGCCAAAGGCTATTTGATGGAACTATATCATATATCCGAACAGGAAGCCTATCGCCGCCTGCAGCAGTACAGCATGAAAAAACGTAAATCCCTGAAGTCGGTGGCACTCGCAGTGATTGCCAGCGCCAAACAACTGAAATAGTGGAAGTCCCCTGCGGTTGACTCGGAATGGAACCAACCGCAGGGGATTATTTTTTAGGGATAAGAGCAGGGAAAAGAGGAATTTCATAAAAGGCCTTGACTTTTTCACCTTTAATGGGTAATATATATATTGTAGTTAGCACTCAGAATAAAAGAGTGCTAACAACATAGCAAAGTGATTGTAATTAAGGAGGAATATACAATGTTAAAACCGTTAGGAGATCGTGTCGTCATTCGTGTATTGGAACAGGAAGAAAAAACTGCCAGCGGTATTTTCTTACCGGATACAGCTAAAGAAAAACCGAGTCAGGGTGAAATCGTTGCTGCAGGTCCTGGTAAAGTCCAGGATGATGGAAAACGCGTCGCGTTGGATGTCAAAGTTGGCGATAAGATTATATTCTCTAAATATGCAGGTACAGAAGTAAAATTCGAAGGCCAGGATTATTTAATCGTCAGTGAACGAGATATTTTGGCTATCATCTAATATAAAATCAAACTATAATTTATCATAATAGGAGAGTGTTTATCATGGCAAAACAGATTTTGTTCAACGAAGATGCACGCCGTGCTTTGGGCAAAGGCGTAGATGCATTGGCTAACGCAGTCAAAGTTACATTGGGACCTAAAGGCCGTAATGTTGTATTGGATAAAAAATTCGGTGCTCCGACAATCACCAACGATGGTGTTACTATCGCCCGTGATATTGAATTGGAAGATCCGTTTGAAAATATGGGCGCACAGCTCGTTAAAGAAGTTGCTACCAAGACCAACGATGTAGCTGGTGATGGTACGACGACCGCTACACTGCTGGCTCAGGCTATGATCCAGGAAGGCATGCGCAATGTTGCAGCCGGTGCTAACCCCATGATCCTCAAACGGGGCATTGAAATGGCTGTTAAGAAATTAGTTGAAGAAATCCAGAAACGTTCGATTACCGTCAGCAAAAAAGAAGACATCGCTCAGGTTGCTTCTATTTCTGCCGGTGATGAAGAAGTCGGCCAGCTGATTGCTGAAGCAATGGAAAAAGTCGGCAAAGACGGCGTTATCACTGTCGAAGAATCCAAGACCATGGGTACGCAGCTCGATGTCGTAGAAGGCATGCAGTTCGACCGCGGCTATATTTCCCCGTACATGGTAACAGATCCGGATAAAATGGAAGCTGTTATGTCCGAACCGTACATCCTGGTAACTGACCGCAAGATCGCTTCTATCCAGGAAATGCTCCCGGTTCTCGAAAAAGTAGTCCAGGCCGGCAAAGAACTCCTCATCATCGCTGAAGATGTAGAAGGCGAAGCATTGGCAACATTGGTTGTCAACAAACTCCGTGGTACCTTCAAAGCCGTTGCTGTAAAAGCACCTGGCTTTGGTGACCGCCGCAAGGCAATGCTCCAGGATATCGCTACCCTGACCGGTGCAACGGTTATTACCGAAGATGTAGGCCGTAAACTGGACAGCATCACCATGGAAGACCTCGGTTCTGCCCGTCAGATCCGTGTAACGAAAGATCAGACTACGATCGTTGATGGCCACGGCGATGCTGCTGCCATTAAAGACCGCGTAGCACAGATCAAAGCACAGATTGCTGAAACAACATCTGATTTCGATAAAGAAAAATTGCAGGAACGTTTGGCTAAGATGTCCGGCGGCGTAGCTGTCATCGAAGTCGGTGCTGCAACAGAAGTAGAATTGAAAGATAAGAAACTCCGTTTGGAAGATGCTTTGAACGCAACCCGCGCAGCTGTTGAAGAAGGTATCGTAGCCGGCGGCGGCACGACCTTTATCGACATTTTGCCGGTATTGGATGCACTCAAAGAAGAAGGAGATATCCAGACTGGTATCAACCTCGTAAAACGTGCTGTAGAAGAACCGGTACGTCAGATCGCTACGAATGCAGGCCTCGAAGGCTCTGTCATCGTTGCTAAAGTAAAAGCTGCGAAAGACGGCATGGGCTTCAACGCATTGAAAGAAGACTATGTGGACATGATTAAAGCTGGTATCGTTGACCCGGCTAAAGTAACCCGTTCTGCCCTCCAGAACGCTGCATCCATTGCAGCTCTGGTACTCACGACAGAAACATTGGTTGCTGATAAACCAGAACCGGCAGCTCCGGCTCCGGCAGCTCCGGCTGGCATGGGCGGCGGTATGCCCGGTATGATGTAATATAATCCATCGCAATGGATTGAAATAAGGCATGACAAGAAGAACCCCGGTTATATGGCCGGGGTTCTTTTATATGTATTGATAAAATAAGATAAACGTTTAAATTTTAATAAATTTCCTATTGCCAAACAAAAGATAAAAGAGTATGATAAACACATCGAGTACAGAGGGGTGTACTTGGTACAATATTATATTGCGGATAATGACGTCCTATAGACACATTCTATAGGGCGTTTTTTTATTTGCAAATGGGGGATGATGATATGGAACAATGGAAATCAAAGATTTCTACACTTGCAACCACCGCAGTGCTGACACTGGCACCATTTGCGGCATTTGCAGCAGATGAGCCTGCCGGGCGGTATTCTTCAGTCGATACGACCTGGGTCCTCATCGGGGCTTTCTTGGTATTCTTCATGCAGCCGGGCTTCGCCATGGTCGAAACCGGTCTGACACGGGCCAAGAATGCCGGCAACATCGTTATGAAGAATTTTATGGATTTTGCACTGGGGTCTATCGTTTTTTGGATTATCGGCTTCGGCCTTATGTTTGGTGAAGATGTCAACGGAATTATCGGTATGCCGGATTTCTTTGTCCAGAATTTCCAGGTTGCTGATGATGCGGGATATCCGCCTATGGCATATCTCATTTTCCAGACGGTATTTTGTGCGACCTCGGCGACGATTGTATCCGGGGCGATGGCAGAACGGACAAAATTCTCAGCCTATTGCATTTATAGTATTGCCATCAGCCTGTTCATTTATCCGATTTCCGGCCACTGGGCCTGGGGCGGCGGCTGGCTGGCCACGATGGGCTTCCATGATTTTGCCGGTTCTACTGTAGTTCATATGGTCGGCGGTATTTGTGCATTTGTAGGGGCACTCATGTTGGGGCCCCGCATCGGGAAATACAATAAAGACGGTTCCGTCAATGCGATTCCCGGTCACAGCCTGACATTGGCAGCCCTGGGGATGTTCATCCTCTGGTTTGGCTGGTTCGGATTTAATGGAGCATCTACTGTTTCCATCAGCGGCGATAAAAATATCTTAGCTGCGTCCATGATTTACGTGACGACGAATATGGCAGCCGCTGTCGGCGCCGTTACCGTCATGTGCCTGACCTGGATACGCTATGGCAAGCCCGATGTATCCATGACGCTGAACGGGGGCCTGGCCGGCCTGGTAGCGATTACTGCCGGCTGTGATGCCGTCAGTGTTCCCGGTGCGTTTGTCATCGGCCTGCTGGCAGGTATTACGATCGTTTTCGCCATCGAAGGAATCGACAAAGTGTTGAAAGTCGATGACCCTGTCGGAGCTATCGGGGCTCATGGGGTATGTGGTGCCTTGGGTACCATCCTTACCGGTTTCTTATCGGTCAGCGATGGGCTGCTGTATACGGGCGACCCATCCTTCCTGATTACCCAGATTATCGGAGTGGCAGCCATTGCTGCCTATGTTGCCGTCGTGATTACGATCCTCTTCAAGGTCATGAAAGCGACGATGGGTCTGCGCGTATCTCCGGAAGAAGAAGAAGCGGGCCTGGACTTCGAAGAACACGGCCTGGCCTCTGCGTATGCGGATTTCATGCCGATGCCGGAACATTTTGCGCAGGCAGCGGAAGAAGCGGTTGAAGTAGCTACGGAACCGACGGCGCCTGTGCCATCTGTAACGCCAGATGGGAAACCGATTACCTGTGTGACCATCGTCACCAGTAATAAGCGCTTCGAACCATTGAAAGTAGCACTGGAAGCCATCGGCATTACCGGCATGACCGTTACCCGTGTCCTCGGGTACGGGCTGCAGAAAGGGAATGTGGAAATGTATCGCGGCTCTGTCGTATCCTCTAAATTGCTGCCGCAGCTGCGTGTCGATATCGTCGTTTCCAAAATTCCGTCGCAGACGATTATCAATGTTGCCAAGAAAATTCTCTATACCGGTAACTACGGCGATGGGAAAATCTTCATTTCTCCTATTTCCAACGTCATCAAGATTCGTACCGGCGAAGAAGGGTTTGATGCACTTCAGGACAAACCGATTGCTTAATAGGTATATTGGGCAGGACAAACCACCTCAATCAGAGCGATTGAGGTGGTTTTCTGTATCCGGAAATGGTGAATAAAGACCGGTAAGAGCAGGTATTAACTATCGTCAGGCCGTATATATTTCTTGATTTTGCAGGCGTACTAAATGTATAATAATAGTATATGCATTAATATGAAGGAACCATATTGAGGAGAGATTATCATGATTACTTGCAATAGTAATGGCAGCCTGGACACGATGGCTGTCGGAGTAGATAAACGAATGCTGGTCATGTCGCGCATCCCGCGGGAAGATGCCCAGGTCATTCAGGCCTATGTAGAGAAACACCCCGGGTCCATGTGTTATACATCGTTGCGGACCTTTCATTGTTTTTCCGAAGGCCGGCTGAAGACCTATTTTCTAATCGGTCTGGATGATAAGCCCATCCGTTACAGCACCTATGAGGACTTTCTTATGGCCCAGCGCCTCATGGCAGCGGCTATGGCCGAAGGGGTGTCCGAACTAGCGGTTATGATCGATACGTTGGAAATAGATTTGCCATCCCTCGTAGACGGACTATTGTATCGGAATTATGATTTTACCCATTACAAGACACACACCAAAACAAAGACGGTGCGCAATATCAACCTCATCACATCCAGTCGCGATATCAAAGAATATAACACACTTTGTTATGTCTATTCAGCCATTTATGAAGGCATCTATGCGGCCCGGGACCTGGTCAACATGCCATCTAACGACCTGACGCCCCGTAAATTTGCGGATAACGTGACATCGATGATCAAGAGCGATAACGTGACGATAGAATCGATCAATAAATGGAACCTGGAAAAGCGCAAGATAGGCGGCATCGTCGCTGTCGGAAAAGGCAGCATGAATCCGCCGCAGCTCGTGTCCATTGCCTATCAGGGTGATCCGGACAGCCGCGATGTCCTGGCCGTTGTCGGCAAGGGCGTGACCTATGATAGCGGCGGATTATCGTTGAAGAGCCATGCTAACCTGGAATTCATGAAAGATGATATGGCCGGAGCGGCGACTGCTGTCGGCGTCATCCGGGCGCTCATCCTGCTCAAATATCCTGTCAATGTCCTGGCGGTCCTGCCATTGGTAGAAAACATCCCGTCCAGCATGGCCTGCCATGTCGATGATGTCGTTACGATGTACAACGGTACGACTGTGGAAATCAAGAACACCGATGCCGAAGGCCGGCTCATACTGGCCGACGCCATCACCTATGCCCAGGAAAAAGGTGCTACGCGCATCATCGACCTGGCAACCCTGACCGGTGCCTGTGTAACGGCGTTAGGAACCATCCGCACCGGCATGATGGGGAATAACCAGGAATGGATGAACCGGTTCTTTGAAATAGCCGATAAAGTACATGAAAAAATCTGGCAGCTTCCGGCGGATCGGGAATATGAAGAACAGCTCCGCAGTGAAATCGCCGATATGAAGAATACCGGCGGCCGGGATGCCGGTGCCATTACGGCAGGACTGTTCATCAAACAATTCGTCGATCCCCATACGCCGTGGATCCATCTGGATATTGCCGGTACGGCATTCAATGAAAAGAAAGATAAGACAGGCTTTTTCGGTGCGACCGGCGTGGGTATCAAAAGTATTTTGGAACTGCTCCGGGGAGGCCAGCAATGAAAGTAGATCTGCATATGCACACCAACTGTTCCGATGGCATCTATACGCCGGAACAATTGACGGCCATGGCGGGGGAGGCCGGCTTGTCGGTCATTGCCATTTCCGATCATGATACGGTAGCTGCGTATGATGGGACACATTCCTTTGCGGCCGGTCTGCAAGTTATACGGGCCATCGAAATGAGCAGTGAGTATGAAGGGGAAGATGTCCATATCCTGGGGTTTTATATCGACCCGGTGGAAGCGGGACTGCAGGAATACTGCCGCAGTTTCAAACAGCGCCGCTTGTCGCGGGCACTGGAAATCGTCGACAAATGTATTTCTCTCGGCTATGAAATAGACAAAAAAGCCATTCATGCGATTGTGGAAAAGGGCGGCACCGTAGGCCGGCCGCATATTGCCAGGATACTGGTCGCCCAGGGATATTTTCCCGACGTCAAGAGCGTCTTCAATCAGTTGTTGTATCGCGGCGGTCCGGCGTATATTCCCTATCACCGGCGCACGATTTCGGAATGCATCGCCATTATCCATCAGGCCGGCGGGGTGGCGGTGCTGGCTCATCCGGGATTGTTGCATCAGGCGTTGCAGCCTGTCCTGCAGCATCCCTTTGACGGACTGGAAGTATATCATCCCAATAATGCCGGACGGTATGAAGAATTTGCTGCCATTGCCCATAAGAAACATTGGTATATCAGCGGCGGCTCCGATTTTCACGGCGTACCGGGCCGGTTCCCGGAACACGTCGGGATGTATTCCGTGGATGCCCGTCAGGTATCCCGGCTGCTCCAGAGAAAAGACCAGGTGAATGAATGATGAAAATAACAGGGTTTATCGGTGCCAGCGGTACCGGCAAGAGCCACCATGCCTTAGTCGTGGCCTATGACCATAACATACATTGTATTATTGATGACGGACTGCTGATTTACCGCAGCAAGATCATTGCCGGTACGTCGGCCAAAGGCGAATCGAACCGCTTGAAAGCCGTGCGCCGGGCTATCTTCAACAACCCGCATGATGCTGAAGCCATACGGCAGGCACTGATGCGGCTGCAACCGGAACAGATTCTCATCTTAGGGACATCCAAACATATGATAGACCGTATTTGCGAATCCCTGCGGCTGCCCAAAGCGGCGGAATATATCCATATTGAAGACGTATCCTGTCCCGAAGAGATTGCCAAGGCCAAAGCGATACGGATCAAGGAAGGGAAGCATATCATCCCGGTGCCGACGATGGAACTGAAACCTCATTTCCGGGGCTACCTCCTGGCACCGATCCGGTCACTGTTTTATGGCCGGAACGGCAAGAAGATGCCGGACTTCGAACGGTCTGTCGTGCGGCCCGTATTCAGCTATTACGGCAAGCTCATCTTCACCAATACGGCGATGGACGGACTGCTTCGCCATAGCCTGGCACCGTTGCAGGGCATCCGGAAAATCAATACGCTGAAAGTAGAAAAGAATTATAATGCCAATGGCAACGGCCTGGCGGTTATCCTTTCGCTGACAATCATGTATGGCGAAAACGTAAAAAAACTGATGGCCCGGATCAAAAATACGATCCAGAAAGAAATAGAATATACGACGGGGATGTCCGTAGATATCCTGAAGATAACGGTCGACGGCATCGCGTCGAAAAAAGAATAAGGGAGACTATTCATGCAATCTGCTGAACTGATTATGCTGGGTACCGGCAATGCCATGGTGACCCATTGCTATAATACGTGTTTTTTACTCCGCCTCGCCGGCGGCGATTATTTTCTTACCGATGCTGGCGGCGGCAACGGCATCCTGGGCCGATTGGAAGAAGCCCGTATCGACTATGACAAGTTCCATTATATGTTCGTGACGCACGGCCATACGGACCATGTCATCGGCGTACTCTGGGTCATCCGCAAGATTGCCTCCCTCATGGCCGCTGGGAAATACAACGGTGATTTCCATATCTACTGTCATGACGTGGTCAAACATATCCTGCTGACCATGGCCGGACTGATGCTGAAGAAAAAAGATGCGGCTTTTCTGGGACAACGGATTTATCTCCATGAAATCCACCATGGGGAAACCGTGAGTTTCCTGGGATTGAAACTGACGGCGTTTGATATTTTCTCTACCAAGGCCAAACAATTCGGCTATCGGCTCCGCCTTCCGGATGGAACGGTGTTCGTCTGTCTCGGTGATGAACCGTATAACGAACGCGACAAGGAGTATGCGCAGCAGGCGGATTGGCTGCTGTCGGAAGCATTCTGCCTCTACGAAGACCGAGATATATTCCATCCCTATGAGAAGCATCACAGCACGGTCAAAGAAGCGGCTGAAACAGCTAGCCAGCTCGATGCGCGCCATCTGCTCCTCTATCATACCGAAGAAACGCACCTGCCGGAACGGAAACAACTCTATACGGCCGAAGCCGGACACTATTACACCGGCCCCGTCTACGTCCCCGATGATATGGAGCATATCACGTTGTAGATAACCAACAACTAACAACTAACAACTAACATTGACAAATACTTTCCCGGCCTTGTATAATATAACCGAACCATGTGACTGACGGAAGTGGAATGACCACGGGGAGCATGATTCATGAAAGCCGACCGTCTGGGCAACTGTTCCCGGAGTGTCGGTATTTTTTATTTCTACAACTATTTCAGGAGGTAATCATCATGAAAGCATTGCAATTAAAATACGGCTGCAATCCGAACCAGGCAGCGGCACGGGTATATATGAAAGATGGCAGTGAACTTCCCTTCGAAGTAATGAACGGCCGTCCCGGCTATATCAACCTTCTCGACGCCTTCAACAGCTATCAGCTCGTCAAAGAACTGAAAGAAGCGACGGGCCTGCCGGCAGCGGCATCCTTCAAACACGTCAGCCCGGCCGGAGCTGCCGTAGCAACGGACATGAGTGATACCCTGAAAAAAATATACTGGGTAGACGATTTAAAATTATCACCGCTGGCGACGGCCTATGCCTGTGCCCGTGGTGCCGACCGCATGAGCTCGTACGGTGACTTCGTAGCCTTGTCTGATGTATGCGATACGGAAACGGCGACACTCCTGAAACGCGAGGTATCTGACGGCGTCATCGCGCCGGGCTATACCGACGAAGCCCTGGCTATTTTGAAGACGAAGAAAAAGGGGAAATACTGCGTCCTGAAAATGAATGCCAGCTACGTTCCCCAGCCTATCGAATCCAAAGAAGTATACGGCGTTACCTTCGAACAGGGACGCAACAATGCCGTCATCACGACGGACCTGTTCCAGAAGCGTCCGACCAAGAATAAGACGATTCCCGAAGCAGCACAGCGGGATCTGCTCATCGCCCTCATCACCTTGAAATACACGCAGTCCAACTCGGTCTGCTACGTCAAAGACGGCATGACAATCGGTGTCGGTGCCGGACAACAGTCACGTGTCCATTGCACCCGCCTGGCCGGCAACAAAGCCGATGTATGGTGGCTGCGCCAGAATCCGAAAGTTTTGGCCCTGCCGTTCCGCGATGACGTCCGTCGTCCGAACCGGGATAATGCTATCGATGTATATATTTCGGATGATTCCGAAGACGTATTGGCTGACGGCGTATGGCAGGATATATTTACGGAAAAACCGGCAGAACTGACCAAAGCAGAAAAGAAAGCCTGGGTTGCCAAACTCCATGGCGTAGCGCTCGGCAGCGATGCCTTCTTCCCCTTCGGCGATAACATCGAACGGGCTCACCGCAGCGGCGTAGACTATGTGGCGCAGGCCGGTGGTTCCATTCGTGATGACAATGTCATCGAAACAGCTGATAAATATAATATTGCCATGGCCATGACCGGATTGCGCCTGTTCCATCACTAAAAAAGCGGCAACAGGAAACATTCCTAAAAAAATTGATATCCCTGGCAGGATTTCATATACTCGTGTTGAATACTATATATATAAGGAAGACCACATGAAATAAAAAGTACTTCATTATTTCATGGCGGGATTCCCTCACGAAAGGAAGGGATGTTTTATGGCAACAATCGTCAGAGGAAAGAATTTAGAAATCACAGCAGCTTTAAAGGATTATGTTTTAAAACATGAAAAAAAGGTAACCAAATATTTCGATAACGAAGTAAATGTACAAGCCTTGCTTTCTGTTGAAAAAGGCCGTAAAATCGCTGAAATCACCTTAAAAGTTGACGGCGTCGTCCTCCGTGGTGTAGAAGCCAATGAAGACATGTATGCAGCTATTGATCTGGTTTACGATAAAATGGTCCGCCAGATTCATAAATATAAAACCAAGATTGCCCGCCGCATGAAGGGCGGTACATTCCATGACAACATGGTACAGGGCGCACCGGAACCGGAAGAAGAATTTGAAGTAGCCCGCGTGAAAAAATTCGCGGCTCGTCCGATGGATGTCGAAGAAGCTATCTTGCAGATGAATCTCGTAGGACATGATTTCTTCGTATTCCTTAATGCCGATACCGAAGCCATTAATGTGGTATACAAACGGAAACACGGCAAGTACGGACTGATTACTCCGGAATACTAAGATGATAGTGTAATACAAAAAGAGGGACACGCTGATGCGTGTCCCTTTTCAATAGAACGATTACTGTTCATCCGAATGGATGCGGACGATTTTTTGTTTCCAGTGTGTTGCCTGTTCGAATTCTTCCTGGATTTCTTCGCTCGGTTCCTTGCCGAGTTTACTGACGACATAAATGGCAATCAGTGAGAAGATAAATCCCGGTACGATTTCATAGATGCCGAACCAGCCGAACTGTTTCCAAATGAGGACGGTCAGACCGCCGACGAGGATGCCGGCCAACGCGCCGTTCTTGGTCATCCGTTTCCAGTACAGGGATAATAATATCGTCGGACCGAAGGCGGCACCGAAGCCGGCCCAGGCATAGGCGACCATCGTCAGGATGTAACTGTTAGGGTTCATGGCCAGATAGATGGCGCAGGCCGCTACGATGAGGACGGTGAACCGGCTCACATAGATGAGTTCCCGTTCACTAGCGTTTTGGCGGATGAACGTATGATAGAAATCCTTCGAGACTGCCGAAGCCGTTACCAGCAGCTGGGAGGACGCCGTACTCATGATGGCTGCCAGGACAGCGGATAAAATGAGGCCCGTAGCGAAAGGCGGGAAGAGTTGCTGGCTCATGAATAAGAAGACCTTTTCCGAATCAGCGCCGGAGAGCGGATCTGTCAGGACGACTTTGCCGACGAGGCCGACGAATACGGCCGCTGCCAGCGAAATGATGACCCAGGTCATGGCGATGTGTTTGGACTTCACTAATTCATCGGAATTGCCGATTGCCATGAACCGTACCAGGATATGAGGCTGGCCGAAATAGCCGACGCCCCAGGACAGCGCGGAAATGATGCCGATGATGCCGACCGATGTCGTATCGGGAGCCATGACCAGCAAATCCGGGGAAGCCGTTTCCAGACGGGTCATGACCGTTTCGAAGCCGCCGCAGGCAATCATGCCGACGAGCGGTACCAGGACGATAGCCAGGAACATCATGCAGCCCTGGATAAAGTCAGTCCAGCACACGGCCATGAAGCCGCCCAGGAAGGTATACACGACGACGACGCCGGCACTGATCAGCAAGGCGTTGAAATAATCGATGCCGAAGACAGCGGTGAACAGCTTGCCGCCGGAGACGAATCCGGATGACGTATAAATAAGGAAAAAGATTAAGATAAAAATAGCGGAAATAATACGGATCAGATTTTGGTCATCATGGAAACGGTTCTTCAAATAGTCCGGCATGGTCAGACTGTTATGGGCGACTTCCGTGTAATTACGCAGACGCTGTGAGACGAACTGCCAGTTCAGGTAGGTGCCGATGGCGATCCCGATGGCAATCCAGGCTGATGATACCCCTGTCGTATAAGCCAGGCCGGGGACCCCCATGAGCATCCAGCCGCTCATGTCAGAGGCTTCGGCGCTCATCGATGTAATCCAGGGACCCAGGCTGCGGCCGCCGAGGATATAATCGCTCAGCCGTTGCTGGGAACGGGAATAATAGACGCCGATTGACAGCATGGCCAGCAGATAAATGGCGAATGCCGTTAATACAGATACATTGGATTGAATCATTCAAAACTCCCCCTAAAATATATATAAAATACCAATGTACTTATTGTACTGTACTTTCGTCCATCAATCAAGGTACACATCGCGGTTTATGCGATAATATACCCAAAAATGCAAAAGAAACGTTGACCTTTGGCAGGGAATATATTAATATAAAAGACATGTCCCACGATGTTATGTTTCCTGTTCCGCGGAAACAAACAGCAGGGCAGACAGAAATTCTCTGCCGATTTCAACATCATATTCCTTATATAAAGAAGGAATTTCGCTTCCAACAGCGAAATATATATAAGTACGTTGGAATTATGATTTGGGGTGTGGTGATACGCATGAAACGATTTTCCAGCGAATTTATTGAACAGGTACGGCAAGCAAATGATATTGTCAGTGTCATATCCGATTATGTCACGCTGAAACGCCGGGGGCGTAATTTTTGGGCCTGCTGTCCCTTTCACAATGAAAAAACTGCCTCGTTCAGCGTTGCCGCCGATAAAGGTTTTTTTTATTGTTTCGGCTGTCATGCTGCCGGTGATGTATTCAAGTTCATCATGCAAAAAGAAAACATCTCCTTTACCGAAGCGGTAGAACGACTGGCGGACCGGGCGCATATTGCGCTGCCGGCGATGGAAAAATCGCCGCGGGAAATCGAACAGGAACAAGCGAGGGGCCGACTTTTTAAAATCAATGAAATGGCCGGTAATTTTTTCCATAACTGCCTCGTCAAGACGCATTATGGAGAAACGGGACTGGCGTATTTTCACAACCGTCATGTCAGTGACGAAACCATTCATTCTTTTAAACTTGGCTTTGCACCGGCCAGCTGGAATAAACTGACCGATGCCTTCATGAAAAAAGGCGTCTCCGGAAAAGATTTGGTCCTCTTGGGACTGGCCAAAGAAAAAAACGGCCATTATTATGATGCCTTCCGGAACCGGGTCATATTTCCCATCCATGATGGCCGCAGCCGCGTCGTCGGATTTGGCGGCCGCGTCCTCGATGACAGCAAGCCTAAATATCTGAATTCACCGGAAACCCCCGTATTTAATAAGCGCCGCCTTCTCTTTGCCATGGATGCAGCCCATAAGGCCATCTATGAAGAAGGCAAAGCCATTCTCGTAGAAGGGTATATGGACGTCATTGCCGCTCACAATCAGGGTATCCGCAATGTCGTCGCGTCCCTGGGAACGGCATTTACACCGGATCAGGCCCGCCTGCTGCAACGGCAGGCCAAAGAGCTCATCCTGTCCTATGATATGGACGGAGCCGGCCGGCAGGCGACACTGCGGGCGATGGAAATCGTCCGTGGCATGGGAATGCGTATCCGCGTCGTATCGCTGCCGCAGGGTAAGGACCCCGATGAATACATCAACAGCGCTGGTCCGGATAAGTTCCGCGAAGCCGTCGACCGGGCACCCAATGTGTTGGATTACATGCTGCAGACCGGTATGCGCCAGTTTGACGGTGCGACCCTGGAAGGGAAAACGTCCATCGTGGCATTCGTCCTTCCCGTCCTGGCAGCCGTAGACAATCGTGTCGCGCTGGAGTCTTTTTTGAAGAAAATGGCCCAGCAGCTGCAAGTAGATGAAACAGCAATCCGCAGCGAGTTCAATAAATATGTGGACAAGCATCCCGAAGCGGGACAGACCCGGGTTGTCGTCAGTACGGCCGTTTCCAGACAGAACGATACGGCCCGCGGTCATGCGGTCATGGCTGTCGCCGAAGAAAATATTTTGCGGTTCCTCTTGGAAAAACCGGCGTCCTGCGGGCATATACAGGAAAAAATCACGCCGTCCTTTTTCATAGACGAACGCCGCCGTCACATGTATCAGCTGATACTGGATACATATCAGCAACAGGGAAATTACACGAAAGTTGATATCCAGGAAAAACTAACTCCTGAGGAGGCCGAAGAATTAGCACGAATTATGGTTTTGCAGGATGTCCCCATGGACGAAACCGTGTTGATGGATTATGTCAGACGGTTCCATCTGGGCGAACTGCAGAAACAATATACCGAGCATAGCAAAAAAGCCGCAGAATACAGCCGCAGCGGCGATGAAGCGCTGATTCGCG
>JALCDF010000032.1 GCA_022641375.1 Megasphaera sp.
AAAAAGCAGGTAGCGAAACATGTGAAACCGTATTGCAATCAGGCAGAAATTCAATATGCCATGCCGGGAAGCGAATCAGCATTGCATAGCTGGATGCGTGCCATAGAACATAGCGGATTTATGAATTAATCCAATTATAGCAAAGAATCTTGCTCGTCAAAAAAAATACCCACAACAACTTGACACTATCGAGTTAAACGTTATATTTGCAAGGACTATGATAAAGGTATATATTCATATAGGAAACAGGCAGTTGTAAAATAAATATAAAAAAAGAAAATCATCAAAAATATGTGGTGATTTATCAAATTTTATGTAAAAATCCTTGACAAAGGGCACTCATATCTGTAGAATAAATAGGTAAGCTTTTCACTTGGACTCCCTTAGCCCCGGAGAAAAAGACCTAAAGCTTAGTATGTTAGTCGTATCAGGGAGGAATTATACAGCATGAAAACTACATTTATGGCTAACCCGTCCAACATCGAACGTAAATGGTATGTTGTTGACGCTGAAGGTCAGACATTAGGTCGTCTTGCTGCCGAAGTAGCTAAAGTTCTTCGGGGGAAAAATAAGCCTACTTTTACCCCGCATGTAGATACAGGTGACTACGTAATCGTAGTCAATGCAGCAAAAGTAAAACTCACAGGCAAGAAATTGATCAAAAAGACATATTTCCGTCATTCCGGTTATCCCGGTGGCGCAAAATTCATTCAGGCCGGTCATATGCTTGAATCACGTCCGGAACGTGTAATCGAAATGGCTGTTCGCGGCATGTTGCCGAAGAACAAACTTGGCGATCAGATGTATCGCAAACTGAATGTGTATGCAGGTGGAGATCATCCGCATCAAGCACAGCAGCCTGAAGAATTGAAATTAGATATTCGTTAATCATACCGGGAGGAACATTTCATGGCAGTAGCACAATACTACGGTACTGGCCGTAGAAAAACATCCGTTGCCAGAGTTCGTCTGGTTCCGGGTCAGGGAAAGATCACAGTTAACAAAAAAGAATTGACTGAATATTTCGGTCGTAAAACACTGGAATTGGTTATTAAACAGCCGCTCGTACTTACCGGCGTAACCGAACAGTACGATGTCATCGCTGATGTAAAAGGCGGCGGCCCGTCTGGTCAGGCTGGCGCTATCCGTCACGGTATCAGCCGTGCTCTGTTGGAAGTCGATCATGATTTCCGTCAGGCTCTTAAAAAAGCTGGTTTCTTAACGCGTGACCCGCGTGAAAAAGAACGTCGTAAATACGGCTTGAAGAAGGCTCGTAAAGCGTCACAGTTCTCAAAACGTTAATACAAAGTATATTTTCTACAAAACCTATGCATATAAAATCCCACAGGACGTCATGTCCTGTGGGATTTTTGTATTTCTACGACGGAGAGTGTCCGTATAATATTGTCAGGACCATGCGGACATGCTAGAATGAAAGCAGAACGTACATTAAGGAGGCTTTTAATATGAGTCTGATACAGGCTTTTGACGGACATACACCACAAATCGATCCTACTGCATATATTGCGGAATCGGCGGTAATCATCGGCGATGTCATCATAGAAGAAGGGGCCAGCATTTGGCCGAATGCGGTCATCCGCGGCGACGCCGGCCGCATCGTTATCGGCCGCTATGCAGATATCCAGGATAACGTGACGATGCACACGCCGCTCGGCTGCCCGTTGACAATCGGGGAATATACCGTCATCGGCCACAACGCGGTGATTCATTGTACATCTGTGGGCAAGACCGTTCTGATTGGCATGGGCTGTGTACTGCTGGATCATGCGGAAATCGGTGACGAATCGATTATCGGCGCATCGACGCTCATTACCCAACGCAAAAAAATCCCCTGGCGCTCTATGGTTTACGGCACCCCGTTTAAGATCATACGTACGGTTACGGATGAAGAAGTGTTGCATACGCATAAGGAAGCCGAAGAATACTTTACGGCTTCGCGGGGATATATGCGATAAGGAATACCTGTAAATCTATATTAATGTATTATATAGAGACATGGAGAGCGGCAGTAAAAAAACAGCCTCAGACCAAGCAAAAAGTGCGTGGTCTGAGGCTGTTTTTTCAGGGCAAAAAGTATTTTCATAAAACAGAAATATTTTGATTATATCAATTGACAAAACGCCAAATAAGTATTAAGATATAACCATAAAGTTACCAAAAATATAATCATTATATATTAATACACGAAGGAGAGTGCATACTTATGGGTCACATTTTCATGGTTCCAAAAAAGATTATTTCCGGTACAAACGTTGTTGCAGAATTAGGACAGCACATCAAAGGAAATGGTACAAAAGCACTGATTGTTACGGACCAGTTCATGGTTAAGTTTGGCAATGCGGCGAAGGTAGAAGCTGCACTGAAACAAGCTCAGATTCCCTATGTTATTTATGATGGTTCCAATACAGAACCGACTGATAAAATCGTAGATGCAGGTCTTAAGATTTATAAAGAAGAAAAATGCGATTTCATTATCGCTCTCGGCGGCGGCAGCCCGATGGATACAGCCAAAGCAATTGCTTTCTTATCCGTTGGCGGCGGCAAACTCCGTGATTACATGCATAAATCCATTGATTTCCCCGTTCCGTACCTGGTTGCCATTCCGACAACGGCAGGCACCGGCTCCGAAGTTACGAAGAACACGATCATTGCTGACACGGAAACCAACGTCAAGATGTTGTTGGGCGGCACATCCATTATCCCGTCCCTGGCAGTTGTCGATCCGTCCTTCACGATGACCGCACCTCCTAAAGTTACGGCAGCGACAGGCATTGATGCCCTGACCCATGCTATCGAAGCGTATACATCCCGGAAAGCACAGCCGTTGACCGATATCTTTGCTCTGGCAGCGATTGAAAAGATTCATAAGAACCTGCCAATCTGCTATAAAGATGGCCAGAACGGCGAAGCTCGTCTGGAAATGTCCCTGGCAGCATTGGAAGCCGGCATTGCCTTCACCAACGCATCCGTAACCATCGTCCATGGCATGAGCCGTCCGATTGGTGCCTTGTTCCACATTGCCCATGGCGCATCCAACGCAATGTTGTTACCGGCATGCCTCAAATTCGCAATCAAAGAAAACACGGCACGGTTTGCTAAGATCGGCCGTATCATGGGCGTAGCTGATGACAGCACACCGGATGATAAAGCAGCGGCAGCAATGGCAGCCGAAGTAGACCGTTTCTGCAAAGAAGTCGGTATCCAGACGATTGAAGAAGCCGGCGTCAAGAGAGAAGACTGGTACGCATCCCTCAGCAAGATGGCCGATGATGCCCTGGAAAGCGGCAGCCCGCAGAACACCATGCGCATCCCGACAAAAGAACAAATCATTGAAATCTACAAAGAACTTTATAAATAAACAGCCTCAACGCAGGTTAGCATAAGGAGGAGCATTATGCCACTCGTAAAAATGTCGGAAATTCTGAATAGTGTCAAAGATACATCATATGCCATTGGGGCGTTCAATGTATCCAATATGGAAATGGCGATGGGAGCTGTCAAGGCAGCGGAAGAAATGCACGCACCGCTTATCATGCAGATCGCGGAAGGCCGCTTGCGGTATTCGCCGCTGGACCTGCTGGGACCGGTCATGGTAGCGGCAGCAAAGCGCTGCAAGATGCCGGCGGCAGTACAACTGGACCATGGCAAGACCAAAGAAATGATTTCCCTGGCATTGGAAATAGGATTCACATCCGTCATGTTTGACGGTTCGTCCTATCCGCTGGATGAAAATATTTCCCGGACTAAAGAAGTACGGGCACTGGCTGACAAATACGGTGCGTCTGTAGAAGGCGAAATCGGCAGTATCGGCGGCGCCGAAGGGGATGGGGCAGACAGTGATATTGCTATTACCCGGGTAGAAGATGCTGTTCGCTTTGCTAACGAAACAGGCGTAGATGCATTAGCGATTGCCATTGGCACAGCGCATGGCAATTATAAGAAAAAACCGCAGCTGCATATTGACCGCTTGAAAGAAATCGCCGCAGTCGTCAAGACTCCTCTCGTCCTTCATGGCGGCACAGGACTGACGGAAGATGATTTCCGCAATTGTTTCCACAATGGCATCAAGAAAATCAATATTGCGACCGCATCGTATGACAGCGTTGCCCGAGAAATTAAAGCAACGTGTCAGGCGAAACCGGCAGCCAATTATTTCGATTTCAGCGATGCTGCTGTGACAGGCGCGTATAAGAACATTATCAGACATATGCATATATTTGAAATGCAGGATAAAGCATAGAGGAGGATTTAAAATGGCACTGATAGATTTTGACCAGACTAAGAAACGTGATGTTGTTTTAATCGGCCGTGTGACATTAGATTTTAACCCTAATGAACTCAACCGCACATTAGATAAGGTAAACACATTCTCCATGTATCTCGGCGGTTCGCCGGGCAATATGGCTGTCGGCATCAATCATCTCGGCAAAAAAGTCGGCTTTATCGGCTGTGTTTCCGATGATCAGTTCGGCGATTTCGTCATCAACTACTTCAACGAACGCGGCATCGATACGACACAGATGGTACGCACTAAAAATGGCGAACGCATGGGCCTGACCTTTACGGAAATCAAGAGCCCGACGGAAAGCAGTATCCTCATGTATCGGGACTGCATCGCCGATTTGCTCATCGCACCGCAGGATGTATCGGAAGACTACATTGCTGACAGCAAAGTACTCATCGTTTCCGGCACAGCACTGGCAGCCAGCCCGTCCCGTGAAGCCTGCTTCATGGCAGTACGGTATGCTAAGAAACACGGCGTAAAAGTCATCTTCGATATCGACTATCGCCCGTACACATGGAAATCAAAAGAAGAAACATCGATTTACTATTCGCTGATGACCAAGATGAGCGATGTTGTCATCGGATCCCGTGAAGAAGTGGATCTGACGGAAAACATCCCCGAAGACAGCGGTATCCCAGATCACGAATTAGCTGAAAAATATATGGCTGAAGGCAATAAGATCGTCATCATCAAACACGGCAAGAAAGGCTCTATCGCGTATACAGCTGATAAACATGCATACAAAGTAGAATCGTATCATATCAAGCTGCTCAAATCCTTTGGCGGCGGCGATGCTTACGGCAGTGCTTTTGTATATGGCCTGTTATCCGGCTGGGAAGTTCCCAAAGCATTGCAATACGGCACTGCTCATGCGGCCATGGTTGTTGCCAGCCATAGCTGTTCCGACGCAATGCAGACAGTAGACCAGATTAATTCCTTTATGGAAGAACATAAAGCTGAAAAAGTTATTACTGAATTAGACTGGAGGGAAAAATTATGAAATTAGGCCATTTAGGCGATGTAAAACATGGTTATAATGCCATGACAACCCGCGAAAGCGATATGATGATGGACATCGGCTATCAGGAAATGGATACCAATGAAATCGTTGAATTCCAGGACCCGTTGCAGGAAACAGCATTTGTTATCGTTACCGGCGAAGTAGAAATCACATGGGACGGCAAGACGGAAGTCATGCACCGCGATTCTCCGTTTGATGAAAACCCGTACTGCCTCCATGTTCCTCATAGCAAGACGGTCCTCATCAAGGCCCTGAAACCATCGGAAGTACTCGTTCAGAAAACCGTCAACGAACGGGATTTCGAACCGGTATTCTATCGTCCCCAGGATGTCCAGAGCGACATCTTCGGTGAAGGACTTTGGAATTCCACAGCGGAACGTACTGTCCGCACCATCTTTGATTATGAAAATGCACCGTATTCCAACATGGTAAACGGTGAAGTCATCACCAGCCCGGGCCGCTGGTCCGGATATATTCCCCATACGCATCCGCAGCCGGAAGTATATACCTATAAATTCGATAAACCCCAGGGCTTCGGCGCCTGCTTTATCGGCGACAACGTGTTCATGATCAAGCAGAACACCTGGTCGGAATTGTCCAGCGGCTATATGCATCCGCAGGTAGCAGCCCCCGGGTATGCTATGTGGTATAGCTGGATGATCCGTCATCTGCCTGATAATCCGTGGAGAAAGACACGGACTGATGTACCTGATCATGTATGGCTCCTTGAAAAAGACGCAAAAATTTGGGAACCTCATAGAAATAAATAATTAGAAGAGTTGGAGGACTACGAAATGGCAAAAACAATCAGACTTACGGTAGCGCAGGCTCTCGTAAAATTCCTCAATAACCAGTATGTTGAATTTGATGGTAAAGAAAACCCCATGTTTGAAGGTATCTTCGGTATCTTCGGTCATGGTAATGTCGTCGGACTTGGCCAGGCCCTGGAAGAAGATTCGGGTCACCTGATTGTCCATATGGGCCGTAACGAACAGGGAATGGCTCATGCTGCTATGGGATTTGCAAAACAGAAATGCCGTAAACAGATGTATGCCTGCACCTCTTCTGTAGGACCGGGCGCTGCCAACATGATTACCGCAGCAGCTACGGCTACAGCAAACTGCATCCCTGTTTTATTCCTTCCCGGTGATACCTATGCCGACCGTCAGCCGGATCCGGTATTGCAGCAGATGGAACAGCCGAGCAACCTCAGCATCACGACAAATGACGCGTTTAAAGCTGTCTGCAAATATTGGGACCGCATTACCCGTCCGGAAATCCTCATGCAGTCCGCCATCCACGCGATGCGCGTATTGACCGACCCTGCTGAAACCGGTGCCGTATGCCTGGCACTTCCGCAGGATGTAGAAGGCGAAGCATATGATTATCCGGAATATTTCTTTCAGAAACGTGTCCATCATATCGATCGTCCCCGTCCGTCCGAACGAGCTATCAAAGAAGCGGTCGAACTCATCAAGACGAAGAAAAAACCAATGCTTATTTTCGGCGGCGGCGTAAAATACTCTGAAGCAGGCGAAGCATTCCGCGCGTTTGCTGAAAAATTCGATATTCCCTTTGGCGAAACCCAGGCCGGGAAAGGCACGATTACCTGGAAACACCCGCTGAACCTCGGCGGCCTCGGTGAAACAGGCTGCCTCGGTGCCAACCTGATTGGCGCTGATGCGGATCTTATCATCGGCGTAGGTACCCGGTATACTGATTTCACGACATCTTCGAAATGGCTCTTCCAGAATCCGGATGTGAATTTCATCAACATCAACATCTCCAGATTCCATGCCTACAAGATGGATGGTCTCCAGGTCGTCGGTGATGCCCAGGCATGCCTCGAAGATTTAGGCGCAGCATTAGCTCAGACTGACTGGAAACCGGGCTATACGACAGAAGTCAAAGATGCGAAAGCTCAAAATGATGCGGAAATCGACCGTATCTATCATTTGGAATATACCGGCAAAGACTTCGTTCCTGAAGTCGATGACGACCTTGATTTCAAAAAAGTCAGCGAAGAATTCATCAAATTGACCGGCTCGTCCCTGCCGCAGACCCGTGCTCTCGGTGTCGTAAACGAATCCATCGATCCGAATGCGATTATCGTCGGCGCTTCCGGTTCGCTCCCCGGTGACTTGCAGCGTGCGTACCGTCCGGAAACAAAGGGCAGCTACCACGTAGAATACGGCTTCTCCTGCATGGGATATGAAGTCAATGCCGCTCTCGGCGTCAAATATGCCGAACCGGATCGCGAAGTCTATGCTCTCGTCGGCGACGGCGCGTACATGATGCTCCACTCCGAATTGCCGCAGTCCATCCAGGAACATGCGAAGATCAATGTCATTGTCTTCGATAACATGACCAACGGCTGTATCAACAACTTGGAAATCGGCCATGGCCAGGGAAGTTTCGGTACGGAATTCCGGTATCGTGATCAGAAGACAGGCAAACTGGACGGCGGCTTTGTACAGGTCGACTTTGCGATGAATGCAGCTTCGTATGGCTGCAAGAGCTACACCGTACACAGCTCGGAAGAACTGAAGGCAGCGATTGAAGATGCCAAGAAACAGACCGTATCTACATTGATCGATGTCAAGGTTATGCCGAAGACAATGGTACATGGCTATGGTGACTGGTGGCGTGTAGGTGTTGCCCAGGTCTCCAAGAGCAAGAAAGTACATGACGTGTATGAAAACCTCATGGTACCGCATCTGGATGCAGCAAGAAAATACTAATACTCAACGATACACATACTATACTTAATGATTACTGGAGGAAACTATTATGGCAAACATTAAACTCGGCATTGCTCCGATTGCCTGGACCAACGACGACATGCCTGATCTTGGCAAAGAAAACACATTCGAACAATGCGTCAGCGAAATGGCATTGGCTGGTTTTACGGGCTGCGAAGTTGGCGGCAAGTATCCGAAAGACCCCGTCGTATTGAAAAAAGCACTCGACCTTCGCGGCATCTCGATTGCCAGCGCATGGTTCAGCTCGTTCCTGCTCACACAGCCGTATGAACAAGTCGAAAAAGACTTCATCAAACACTGCGAATTCTTAAAAGCTATGGGCGCTGAATTCTGTAATGTTGCTGAACAGGGCAATAGTGTCCAGGGTAAATTGGATGTACCTGTATTCGCCGGCAAACCGACCAATACAGAAGAACAGTGGAAACTGCTGGCTGACGGCCTGAATAAATTAGGCGCTGTTGCCAAAAAAATCGGCCTGACCATGACCTATCATCATCATATGGGTACTGGCGTCCAGACGACAGCTGAAATCGACCGTCTCATGGATATGACCGATCCGAATCTCGTATTCCTCCTGTACGATACGGGCCATCTGGTATGTTCCGGCGAAGATTACCTCGCTATCCTGAAGAAATACCTGCCCCGTATCCGTCACATCCATTTGAAAGACGTTCGGATGGATGTCCGCAATAAAGTTAAATCGGACGACATGAGCTTCCTCGATGGCGTTCGCGCAGGCATGTTTACAGTACCTGGCGACGGTGATATCGATTTTGAACCTATCTTTGATATTGTGAATGCAAGCAACTATGATGGCTGGTACATCGTAGAAGCCGAACAGGATCCGGCAAAAGCCAATCCGTTGGAATATGCTATCAAAGCACGCAAATATATTAAAGAAAAAGCTCATATCTAAGTGATGAAAGAGGCTGTCCTGTATGGGGCAGCCTCTGTTTGTTTTATGGAGAATAAGAATGGAAGAAACTGAAAGCAAAAATTTACGGGGAACCTACCTGTTACTCATCCTGACGACGGCTATCTGGGGGATCCAGCCGTTATGCATTAAATGGCTGGTAACCACCTGGTCACCGGTAACCATCACCGCCATGCGGTATATCTTTATCGGCACGGCCCTTATTCTCATCGCCATGTCCCGGGGCGAAGGCTGCATACCGCGGCGGGACTGCTTGCCGGGACTGCTGGTCATGGGGATTACCGGTATCGGTATCAATAATGTCCTGCAATTTACGGGGCTGCAGATATCGACAGTGACGAATTGTACGCTGATCGCAGCGGCTTCGCCGGCGATTACGGCATTCATGGCGGCCGTGTTCATTCACGAACGCATGAATATCGTTGCCTGGGCCGGCATCGTCATCTCCTTTATCGGGGCGATCGTCGTCGTCAGCCATGGCTCGCTGGATGTCGTCCTTCATTTCGACTTTAACCGCGGCGACATATTCTTTTTCCTGGCCCAGATTGCCTGGACAATCTATTCCCTGGCCGGCCTGCGGGTCATGCGGCGTATGTCGGCGGCCCTGGTGACCGGCTGGGCCGGGCTCATCGGTGCTGCCGTCACGATCGGTTACGGGCTGGTGACCGATGAGTTCCATGCCGTATGGCTGCCCATGCCTTTGCTGGCTTCGTTTGCCTATACGGTTATATTTGGCGGCATCATGGCCATGTTATTTTGGAACATAGGCGTGAAGAATGCCGGGCCGAGCGTTACCTCTATTTTTCAAAATATTACGCCGGTCGTGGGCATGATAGGGGGCACCGTATTGTTTGCCGAAGTCATCGGCATCATCGAATTGTCGGGGGCCTTGGCCATCTTTATCGGTGTATATCTGACGACGCATTGCCATGCCGTCATCAACCATAAATTCGTTATGCCGCATATAAAAAAACTGTTACCCTGAGGGTAACAGTTTTTTTTCTCAGGATACGATTATATCGCATCCAATTTAGCATATAAATGGACGATTTCGATGGCCAGATCCTTCATGGCCATGGTGGTCATGACGTAGTCCTGCGCATGGGCGATGATTACGTTGTACGGATCCTGAAGGGTTCCGTCAGCTTGCCTGCCAAGTAATTCCTGCGTTTGCAGCTGATGGGCTTTCAAAAGGTGTTCGGTTGCCATTTTGAGAGCGGCTTCGGCTTTTCCGAAGTTATTCTTACGGGCCTGCCCGAGTGCTTCGGTTATCTTTGCCCGGCCGTCACCGGCGGCTCCAATCATATCGAAAGCCACTTGTTCACTATGAGTCATCACAGACTCCTCCTTATCATGTATCAGCATATGGCGAAAAATATCTTATATCCTGCAGGACGTATACAAGATATCACGTTTGATTTATTTTGTCAATATGACTAAACGGCATAAATAAGAAAGAATATATAACTTTATTCGCTAGCTGGCTGGACATCATCGGTCAGCAGGTTGACGTGATGTTCATGGCAATATTGGACATATTTCTGGGGCGGCTGGGTATCCAGCAGGATGTAATCAAAGGCGTCCAAGGGGCAGAAGGTGATGAGGGAGGAGATATCCAGCTTAGACGAATCGATGAGCAGGAACTTCTGGCCCATTTTTTTCATCAGATTCTTCTTGATTTCATTTTCTGAAATAGAAGCGTTGGTAGCGCCGTTTTCGATGGAAATGCCGGTAGAAGCCAGGAACATCTTGGTGATATTGTAGTTGTTCAGGCATTTTTGTACGCTGGGACCGATAAAAGCCAGCGACGGATAATATAACGAACCGCCCGTCGTGATGAGATCGAATTTCTTTGTCCCTTCATAGGCGATGGCTGAATTGATTACGTTGATGCTGGCCGTAATGATCGTGATATTCTTTTTGTTGACCAGATAGGGCAGCATGTGCATCGTCGTCGTACCGGAATCGATGTAGATGATGTCATCATCATTTACGAACGAAGCGGCGATACGGGCGACTTTTTTCTTTTCCGCGAAATGTTTGGATTCACGCAGATTGAACGGTTCCGGTGAACTGGTGCTGATTTCCTTCAGGGTGATGCCGCCGTATACTTTTTTGACGACGCCCCGTTTTTCCAGATCGGCGATATCGCGGCGGATGGTATTCTTGGATACCTGGAAGACGTCACATAAATGATTTATAGATAAACTGTGTTCTTTTTCCAACATCGTTTGAATTTTGTTGATTCGGGTGATTTTCATTATAGTCATTCCTTTTCTGTAAAAGCTAGCGTTTTTTCCAAGCCTTGCGATATTTACCCGGCGGCATGCCGGCGATGTTATTGAATACGACCTGGAAATAGTTAGAATTATTGTAGCCGCAGCGCATCGCGATTTCCGTTACCGTCAGATTGGTAGACAGCAGCAGGTTCTGCGCTTCGCCGATGCGGCGGCGTGTCATATACTGAATGGGAGAGTAGCCGAGCATTTTCTTGAACACATGCGATAAATAATACGAATTGATGTGCAAGGCTGCGGCCATATCGGAAAGTTTCAGGTTTTCCAGATAATGTTCATCAATATATTCCTTGATTTGCAATCCCAAGTTATAATCTTGTTTTTGGTGCTGTGTGGCATGAGACAGAATCAGATCTTCTAATACGTAGAGGAGCCCTTCCATGATATGGGTGGCCGAGTGAGCGATTCGTTCCGATTTTCCTTCCGGAGCCAGGGTCAGCAGCGCCAGGATATAGGAACGGACCAGTTCGTAGTAGCGGCCGCTCTTGACGACGGGGCTTACGGTGTCCTTGATGATATGGTTCCGGCCCAGATCCTTCAGATACAGGTTTTTGATGCCCAGCTGGACGGCTTCACAGTCTATGGCATCTTCCAGATTATGTAGGACGCCGCTGTTGACCAGGACGATATCCCCCTTATCGAGCGTGTAGGTCGTCGTACCGATCGTAGCGGTGCCGGCACCGGACAAGATGAAGAAGAAGACCGCCATATCTTCATGGGTATGGAGCGACCGGAGCATGGGTTTATCCTGCTGGGTATAGTGCGTCATCGTAAATAACCGGGGGGCGGTGTTCGTTTCGAATATGGAGTTTGCCAATTCACTGAAGGAATATTGAAACATTGAAATCACTCCGGTACGAAAATGTAATTAGCTATGTTCACTGTGCAGGATAAAAAACAATATTTCGGAGAAACAGCCGGTACCATAACAAAAAACTAAAGGCTGATTGCAAATATATCATTTATAATAATGGTATACATTCATTTATAATAATGGTATACATGAAGAGTAGTAAAATAATAGCTCAACATATAATCAAAAGTTACTACTAATATAATAACAGAGAACGTGCTAAAAATCCATATTATAATTGATATTATTTAGATAAATTGTGAAATCATCCGTGGCAGACAAGGAATAGGAGGGCCGTATCCACAATTGTAGGCAGCGGCCATGAGGCATATAATGGAGATGTTGATATGGACAGGAAAAATAATTGTATCGGGATAACCGGATGAAAGGACAGGAGAAAAAGATGAAGATAATTGCGGATTTACACACACATACGATAGCCTGCCGGCACGGGTTCAGTACCGTGACCGAAGTGATAGAAGAAGCCGGCCGCATCGGCCTGGAGGCAGTAGGACTGACGGAACACGGCCCCGGATACCCCGGCAGTGTAGGCTGGGCATATTTCAATACGTATCGGGATATCCCGCGGCGGGTAGGGAACCTGGAAGTGCTCTGCGGTGCCGAAGCCAATTTCATGAAACTGGACGGCAGCCTTGATTTTACGGATGAACAATTGACCCGGCTGGATATCGTCATTGCCAGCTGCCATAAAGAATGTTCGCCGACGGGAACCAAAGAAGAAGTAACGGCCATGATGACAGCGGCCATGCGCCATGGATACGTCGACATCATCGGCCATCCGGACAATCCGCTGTATCCCGTAGATGCAGATGTGCTGGCAGCAGAAGCGGCCAAATGCCATGTCGCATTGGAAATCAACAACAGCTCACCGGCGGCCAGGCCGGGAAGCAAACCGATGTGCCGGGATATCATCGCCGCGGCCAAACGGTATGGGACCCTGCTGACAGTGAACTCGGATGCCCATTATCATAAGGTCGTCGGCACGTTTGATTACGCGCTGCAGCTGGTAATAGAAGCGGAAATACCGCCGGAACAAGTCATCAATTCTTCATTGGAAAGACTCCATCAGTTTTTATCTAGCCGTCATGGGAGGAATGTGATAAAATAACTATATATCAACAGTTGATGGAATGTTTTTATCAACTGTTGATATTATTCTTACAATCTACTCATGGAGTATTTGGGAGGAAAAATAGATGAATAATAAGAAGCGCATATTAAATGGACCGTATTTACTGGATCCATCGGCTTCTGGTATCACGATTGTCTGGGAGAGCGTATCGCCGGGGCCTATGCAGGTAGCATATGGTATTCGCACCATAGGAGAAAAAACGTGTGCGGCCGCCTATAAAAAGACCTCATCCTGCCGGGAATATCCGGATGGATGTTGCTTATATACGGCAGAACTGACGGGATTGCAGGCTGGTACCGTCTACCAGTATGCCATTGATGAACAGGACACCACGCTGGCCCAGGCCTCCTTTACGACCTTACAGGCAGCTCCGGAAGAAATTTCCCTGGTTACCCTGTCGGATTCCCATCTATTTCATACCGAAAAACAATTTTCCCGCATGATCAAACGGGTACGACCGGATATGATCCTCCATGGCGGCGATATTTCATTTGGGACCGGCTATCAGCATGAACAATATGAAGAAAACTGGTTCCAAAAGATACCGGCTATATTGCAGCAGGTCCCGGTATATTATATTCCGGGGAATCATGATGACGGGCCGTTCTTCGTATCGTATTTCACGGAACCGCAGGCCCGGAACGTCCATTCCATGAAGGATGGCAGTGCCTTTTCCTTCGAGTATGGGGCGGTCCACGTAGTCATGGCGGACAGCAATCCCTGGGGATTGTTCGAAATGAATGCCGTCAACTCCGGCTTTGCCGTCGATGATGAAACGCAGCAGCGGATCGATGATACCCTGCGCTGGATCGAAGCGGATCTGTCCAGCCCGGCGGCGCAGCAGGCGCCCTGGCGCATCCTGATCGTGCATCATCCTTATACGGATACCTTTAACAATAAATATATTGTGCCCATCGCAGAAAAAAATCATGTAAATCTGGTTTTGGGAGGGCATCTTCATTATTATGTCAAGACCGCGTCCATCAATCCGGCTATCGGGGCAAAACTGATATATGTTTCTCAGGGAAGTACGCAGGAACCGGAAGTCGCGATACACAAGATCGATGAAGGCAAACGGCTGCTGGGGGATTTCCCGGAAGTAACCGCCATGGGACGCAGCAATTATGGGCTCCTCAAGATCACGGCGCAGGAAATAAACTATGAATTATATGGATTTACGGAAGACGGCGACGATGTCCTCGTAGATACGATCCATATGACCCATGATGCCAGCACGATCGAACTGGACGAAATCGAATTGCGGCGTATGGATAATAACGGCCATGTGGAAATACAGGCACTGGCCCGGAACACGGGCAATGCACCGGCTGTGGTCACGCTGGATGTATACGATAATCAGAAAAAACATGTAGTGAATCTGTTCGGCATAGGCAGTAATTCCTATGTGGTATATCTCGAAGCCGGGGAAAGCGCGAAAATCGTTACGATTTATAAAGCCATCACCCAGGGCAATCATACGATCAGCGTCCAGGACAGCAAGCTCGACATCGTCGTGTTTGAACCGGAACAGCTGTCATTCCAATATATGAAGATTTTTGCCGGCAAAGGAGAGGCGTCGGACTGCATGTCGGCGTCCATCGAAGCGACGAATAATCTGGACAGAGAACTTTTTCTCCCCGTACCGTTATACATCAATCAGCGTATCGCCGAATCGAAGAATCTGTTTTTCCGGGGCCATGAAAAGAAATCCATCGAGTTTCATTATAAATTCCCCCAGGGCGGCAACTATCAGGTCAGCATTGCCGATCAGCTTCCCAAGGAAATCCATATCGAAGAAGGCATCCGCATCATTCCCCGTATCCATGACAAGAGCGGCCATGGGCATACGGGACTGCTCCACGGGACGCCCAAAGTGATTCCGCATGGGGACACGGTCGAAGTTTGTTTTGAACAGTACGGCGACTACATAGAAATCCCGGCCAGCGAAGATTTCAATGTAACGAACAGCTTTACCTCTATGGTATGGGCTAATGTAGAACGGCTGGCCAAGGCCAATGAAATGGGGCATAACCCGTTCATGGTCCGGGGCAAGTCCGTCGGCTGGGGCGCGACATACTTATTGCGGATGGTAGTGGAACGGGCCGGCGGCCTGAAATGGGGCACCTGTTATGATATTACTGAATACTCCTGGCAGGGCGGCCACGTCGAACTGGGCCAATGGGTGCAGTACAGCATGGCCTTCGACAAGAAACGGGGCGGCGATTCATGGTGCAACGGCCAGAATGTTGCCCATGTCCCGGGAATCGAAGAAGCGTGCCATATCCGTGACTGGGAAAACGAACCGATTTTCATCGGCTATTCCTATATCGGGCATGTCATCCCGGAAATCGACCGGCCGAAATATTTCACCCATCTGCCGGGACGGGTCAGCCAGGCGCGGTTTTATAAGACTGCACTGACCGAGGAAGAAAATCAGCATATCTGTGATGCACCGGCGCAGAAGGGCCCGAAGGGAAATAAGCTGACCGTATGGTTCGATTTCCATGACATATTAAATGTAGGTACCCATACGACAGAATGGCGGTATCCCGCCGTATATGCCCCCGGGTTCGCAACGGAAAAGAAGTATTGGCGGTTCCGCCAGCTGAAGGTGAAGACCGTGCTGCCGTTACAGGCCGGGCTCAAAGCGACGGTGGAAGTATCTGATGACGGGGTCACCGTGAAAGAACGCATGCATATCACCCTGAAAGACGGTACCGGCTATATCGATTTGTCATCCCTGCCGCCGGCGCAGTATATCCGCATCATGACGGAATTTGTCGCCGAAGTAGGGGCGGAAGGGACGTTCATTCCGGAACTGAAAGAATATCAGGTCACCGCGTTTAACGAAACGGATTTCACTGAAATGTACTGGTCAACCCGTAAAGACTGGGAACGCGGTACCTTCACGGGCGCCGTCGGCTTTGCTCCGGTGGACCGGCTGCGGGAATATCCGGAATATACGGACGTGATCCACGGCTGATTTGATATAGGATATAAAAACATAATAGCAGTTACAGAATGGCATAACCTGTTTTTATTTAGTATAATAAATAGAAAGGGGATGCCATTTTTGTGTATGCGCCGGGCCGGCAGTCCGCAGGCCGGATGCGGGGACTATAAGGGAAGGTGTTTATCATGTCAGTGATTTACCATAAAAAGAATGATATGCCTCTGGAATTGGATATGGATGAAATATATTTATCCTATGTGGGGTATGCCAACCGGGAAGAAACCAATCAGCCGACCGCATTCCATTCGCATGACCATCATTTGGAGCTGCAGTATATCAGCCAGGGAAAAGGGGTCATCAGCATCGAAGGCCGCTTGTATCACGTCGTGGCCGGCGATTTAATGGTCTATAACAAAGGCGCCATCCATGATGAATGTGCCAGTCCGGATGAAGGCATGTGGTTCTATAACTGTGGTCTGCGGGGGTTGCGGCTGGACGGCCTGCCGGCGGACCATCTGCTGAGTGACCAGATATCGCCGGTATTGCATACGGGAGAATTGGCGCAGGACATCAGCCATATCTTTTCGGTCATGTATCATCAGATGGAGCGGGATGGCAAGGCCGGGAACGCCATCAGTCAGTACCTGCTGTGCTCGCTCCTGACCATGGTCATGTTCCAGCTGCCCCATGTTCCCAAGGAACCGCAGAACAAACGGGATCAGATGCTCAATCAGGTCAAGGACTATATGGATCACCATTACATTGAAGAATTGACCGTCGAAAAGCTCAGTACACTGGCCCACATGAGCATGTCCAGTTTTGCCCATCAGTTTAAAAAGCGGTCCGGCTTCTCGCCGGTCCAGTATATCATCCGCCTTCGCGTTGGCAAAGCGCAGCAGCTGCTGTTTAGTACGGATGATTCCATTACGGATATCAGCATGCAGGTCGGCTTCGATAATCTGAGCTACTTCAATAATCAGTTTAAAAAATTTACGGGCATGTCACCACAGAATTACCGGAAATTAAAAATAGGAAAAGAGCAATTCAAGAAGATACAAAAGACGTGCGATTTATAGATGATAATGCAAAAAAATAATATATAAATTGCAATATTTGCAGAAAAGTGCAAAACTTTGGTTTTGTACTTTTTTTTATAGGGAAAAATGAGCAGGAACATTAAAGTAAATTTCCGGTAAATACCGTATACTTTAGCCATAGAACGAATACAAGATGTAAACATTTAAAGGAGGATATTTACGATGAAAATTGCCTTTGACGTAGATGTATTAGCCAAACAAATGAGTATCAACGATATGGTCCATAAAGTAGCCGACTGGGGATATAAGTATATCGAACAGTCTCCTCATCCGCGTATCAATCCGTTTTACAAGCACCCGTTGCTGTCGGCGGAATGTGAAGCAGAATACCGCAAGGCCCTGAAAGAAACGGGCGTGGAAATATCTTCCTTCATCTGCGTGTACCGCTGGTCCGGTCCGACGGAAGAACAGCGCCAGTGCGCCGTAGCCAACTGGAAAAAGATGATTGAAATCGCCGTCAACATGGGCGTGCCGGTCATCAACACGGAATTCTCCGGCGACCCGAATCAGCAGGAACTCTGCAACGGCATGTGGTTCCGCTCCATGGAAGAACTCTTGCCGATTATCGAACGGGAAGGACTGCGCGTAGAAATACAGTCCCATCCCTATGATTTCTGCGAACTGAACAATGAAGCCTGCGATATGGTGAAATCCTTCCGTTCCAAGAACCTCGGCTACGTATACTCTTCGCCGCACGGTTTCTTCTATGACCAGGGCAAGGGCGATGTGCGCTCCATGATTCGCTATGCCGGTGATGAACTGACGCACGTATTGTTTGCCGATACGTTCAACCAGACCATCGACTGCCGCTATATCCTGAACCCGCCGTTCCTGAACCAGCGCGGCCGGGCCGATGCGACGATCCATCAGCATCTGGCCATGGGCGAAGGCGAAGTCGACTTCGACGGCATCTTCGAAACCCTGCGGGAAACGAAGTTCGCTACGAAACAGCAAACAGCCGATGCACCGAAAGTCGGCGGCGACACCATCGCCTGCGTATCCTATTTCGGTTTCCCGGAAAAGATGGAAAAACAAGCTCCCGAAGCGCGGGAACGCATCGAACGGGAACTGCTTAAATAACGTATTACATATATACCATGTGTCTGGACCTGCCCCTCATCGGGCAGGTCTTTTTTGCAATATACGACGCTATTTGCATGATAATTTTTGTATATAACAAGCCAATCTGTTGTAATGATTTATTTTC
>JALCDF010000033.1 GCA_022641375.1 Megasphaera sp.
ATCATTTGATAAATTCCTGACTCAACAGGCTCATCGAAAACGATTGCCTATTATTTCTTAAAGCAGCACCGAATACCGGTGCTTATATTTGAAGATTTTTGTGACATTTTCATTTTCTATTGACAGGTTTTTTTTCATTCTTTTGTATAAAGGAAGAATTAGTGACGGATTCTTCTCTCGGTTACAGATGAAATGACCCGCAAGGACAAAAATACCTCTGTCATGATAACAGAGGTATCGTCTTTTATATTATGATTCATCGGATTAAAATATGGTGGGCCTAGGTGGACTCGAACCACCGACCTCACGCTTATCAGGCGTGCGCTCTAACCAGCTGAGCTATAGGCCCTTGCACCATCTGCCGTTATGTAATGTCCCACTGAAATAATATGGTGGGCCTAGGTGGACTCGAACCACCGACCTCACGCTTATCAGGCGTGCGCTCTAACCAGCTGAGCTATAGGCCCATTACTAACGACTTGCTTAGTATATACCATATTCACATAACGTGTCAAGAGGAAATACTAAAAAAGCAAGGCAATCCCTCTTTTAATCCGATACGGTTATAAAGATAAGTTTTCACTGACAATGTCCGATAAACCCTTATTTTTTATAGCTGTCCATGAGTTTTTGGAATGCCGGCAAAGACCTCCGAATCATATCGGGGTCGACGCAATACGAGATGCGGACATAGCCGGGGCAGCCGAAGGAATCGGCCGGAACGATGAGCAGATTGAGTTTCTTAGCCTTTTCCGAAAAGGCATTGGCATCCGGTTCCGGTGATTTCACGAACAGATAAAATGCGCCGCTGGGATAGACACAGTCATAGCCCATGTCTTTCAGACCGTTGTACAACAGTTTGCGGTTATAATCATATACGCCTACATCGGACGTCTGTCCCAGGCATTGCAGTACTACATCCTGGAAAATATGCGGTGCGCAGACGAAGCCCATGGCCCTGGCGGCACCACAGACAGCCGTATACACATCCTTGGCATCAGCAGCGCTGTCGGGAACCAGGATATAGCCGATACGTTCGCCGGGCAGGCTGAGTGATTTACTGTACGAATAGCACACGATCGTGTTGCCGTAGAAATGCGGCACATACAAAATCGGCAGATCATCATAAATGATTTCGCGATATGGTTCATCAGCAATGAGATAAATAGTATGGCCGAATTCAGCGGATTTCCGTGTCAGGAGCACTGCCAATTTGCCATAGGTTTCCGCCGAATAGACCGTCCCCGACGGATTGTTCGGTGAATTGACGATGACCGCCCGTGTGTTGGCCGTAATGGCCTGTTCCATGGCTTTCAGGGAAATCTGAAAGTGTTCCGTATCCGGCGGCAGGACGACTTCTTTCGCCCCGGCATTGGCGATGAATACGGTATATTCCGGAAAGAACGGCGCGACGACGATGATTTCATCGGCCGGGCTTTCGACCAGCGCTTTGAGGGTAATCGTCAGTGACGCCGCGGCTCCGCAGGTCATATAGAAATTATCGGCCCCGACTTTGGCATCATACGTATCATTCATATATTTGGCCAGTCCCTGACGGACAGCCGTGTCACCAGCAGCAGCCGTATAGCCATGAACGGCGACGGATTCGCGCGTATCGACGAGATTCTTTATCGATTCTTTGACGCAGGCCGGTGCCGGCACGGTCGGATTGCCGATGCTGAAATCGAATACGTTTTCCTTACCGACGACCGCCGCCTGCTGCTGTCCGTAAGAAAATAAATCCCGGATCACCGATGCCTGGGATCCCAAAGCAAGCATATCTTTTGAAGCCATACATACCACTCCTTTTATATTTACAATAATAGTTGTATTATAACATACATATGTATACGGGTGAAGGGCAGTTCCTTTCATTTTTATACCGGCACCTCCCATATATTGAAAAGGGACCCAAGGTGTGCCATAATATATATCTACAGGAAAGGTTGGTGTATCTATGAATAAATTAAACCCCTATGTGTATTTATTTACAATGGGACATTTTTCCGTCGACTGGGCCCAGGGGGCCATTCCGGCATTACTGCCCTATTTTATTTCTTCATGTAATCTGAATTATCAGGATGCGGCTACGCTGATTTTTGCTAATATGTTATTATCCTCTGTTTCGCAGCCTTTATTCGGATATTATTCCGATAAAATCTCCAAGCCCTGGTTCGTACCGATTGGGCCTATCCTATGCGGCATCTGCCTGACAACGCTGGCATTCACGACGAATTACTGGCTGATCTTCATCTGTTCCATGTTCAGCGGCTTCGGTTCCTCTATCTATCATCCGCAGGCCGCACTCATGGTCAATAAGATTGCCGGTAATCTGAAAGGCCAGGCCATGGGCAGCTTCTCCGTCGGCGGCAACGCCGGTTTCGCCGTCGGCCCTATCGTCGCCGGCTTCTGTGCCTATGCGTTCGATATCCGCGGCCTGGCTATTTTCGGCGTCGTAAACGCCATCATCGCCGTCTTTTTATACTCGCATATGCCCCATGTCCTCCATCTGGCCAAAGATGCCGATATCGCCGAACAGAAGGCCCATCCGAACCAGTCCCTGGAAAATGACTGGCCGGCATTCAGCAAACTGACTATCGTCATATTTGCCCGTTCCATCGGTTTCGCTATTTCCAACGCCTTCATTCCTATCTTCTGGATCCACGTCCTGCACGCCTCCGCAACGACGGGCAGTTTTGCCTTGTCCATCCTGTTTTCCATGGGCGTCGTGATTACATTCATCGGCGGCATATTAGCAGATAAACTGGGATTTATCCGCATCATGCGCATGTCGTTCATCCTCATGGTTCCCGCCATGTTCCTGCTGGTCAACAGCACCAATATCATCGCCGCGACGTTATTGCTGATTCCCGTAGCATTTTCCCTGTTTGCACCGTACAGCCCCATGGTCGTACTGGGACAAACTTATCTGGGGAAAAATGTCGGCTTTGCTTCCGGTGTCACCCTGGGCCTGACAACGACCATGGGCGGCCTGGTATCTCCCCTCGTCGGCTGGGGTGCCGACCAATGGGGCATCGTACCGGCATTGCAGATTCTCTGGGTCGCAGCCCTGGCCGGCGCTATTTTCTCCTTCCTCGTCCCCGTACCGAAAGCCTGGAGAACACAGCATCAGGCATGATTACCTGTCATATAAAACCAATGGAAAAGAACCGCTTCCGGAAAATCCGGAAGCGGTTCTTTGATTTCTATGCGATTATACTTTTTCAAGTTCGACTTCGTCGGAATCATCCGCATCATCGGAATCTTCCTGTTCGTCTGATTCCTTGAGCGCCTTACCACCGCGGTTGCCCGTATGGTTCTTCCATACGACCCACAGCGATGTATCCACGCAGATAGAGGAATACGCCCCGCTGATAAAGCCGATGAGCATGACCAGGGAGAAATTCTTCGTCGATTCGCCGCCGAAGAAATGGAGTGCACCGCAGGCAAAGAGTACTGTCGTCAAGGTGTAGATACTCCGATGGATACTCTGGGCAATACTGTCATACGCCAGTTTTTCATATGTATCCGTCCGCCGGTGCGTCCGCGTATTTTCACGGACCCGGTCGAAGATAACGACGGCTTCGTTCATGGAATACCCGACGACGGTCAGGATGGCCGCCAGGAAAGACGCATCGATTTCCAAATGGAAAAACGAGAAGAAGCCCAGTACCATGATCAAATCATGGAGAATGGACACCAACGCCGAGACGGCGATCTTATATTCGAAACGGAAGGAAATATACGCTGCCAGGGCAATGAAAGCCACTGCCAGGTTCAGGATAGCATTCTTGGTAACTTCCGAGCCGATGACGGCGCCAACGGATTCGGTCCGCTTTACTTCACCGCCGCCGAGCTGATTGCTCAGTTTATCGGAAACGGTCTTCGCTTCGTCACTGCTGAGGTTACGCATACGGATCATGACATCCTGTGACGAATCCTGATCGGTAACGCCGGACAACTGGATGACGCTGTTGTTCAAATCCATATCCGCATTATCGACTACTTCACGGACTTCGGATACCGTCACAGCCTTGTTAAACTGCATATCCAGGATAGTGCCGCCCGTATAGTCGATGCCGAAGTTAAATCCATTGATAAAAATGGACAGGAGACTGAGGACGACGAGGACAGAAGACAGGGTGAACCACCATTTTTTATGAGCTACGATGTCAAATCTCATTTCTGTCCCCCCTTTTTCAACATATGTTCAGGCGGTTTGCGGTTCAATCCATAGAACCAGGGGTTCGTAATGAGGCCGGTATTGATGAACCAGGTCAGCAGCGAACGACTGACGATGATAGCCGTGAACATAGATACGACAATCCCTAATGCCAGGTTGACAGCAAACCCTTTAACCGTACCGGAACCCATGACGATGAGGACGAGTGCCGCAATCATGACCGATACGTTCGCATCGAGGATTGTATTAAAGGCCCGCCTGAATCCGGCCTCCATAGACGTTCGCAGCGTCTTGCCGATCAGCACTTCTTCCTTGAATCGTTCAAAGATAAGTACGTTGGCATCGACGGCAAACCCCATAGATAAGATGATACCGGCAATCCCCGGCAGGGTCAGCGTCGCATCGAGGTATCTCAGGATAGACAATAAAATCAACACGTAGACCAGCAGGGCCACATTCGCGACAACACCGGACATACGATAAATAACAATAAGGAAAATCATGATAAGGACGATGCCGATGGCAAAGGCCTTTTCACTCTTGATCTTGGAATCCTGCCCCAGGCTCGGCCCGATCGTACGGACTTCCAATACCTTTAATTTAACAGGAAGTGCCCCGGAACGAAGCAAAATGGCCAGGTTCTTGGCTTCTTCCAACGACTGGCTGCCGGTGATGACCGCTTTGCCGCCCGTAATCGGTTCATTGACTACAGGTGCCGTCAACACATCGCCATCCAGCGAGATGGAGATCTTATGGCCTACGTTCGATGCCGTAAGATCGGCAAACTTCTTGGCCCCTTCATCGGTGAATTCGATAGCGACTACATTTTTATGGCCATTATCGATCTGTTCCTTGGCGGTTTTCAGATCTTTACCGGTCAGGCGCGTCGTACCGCTTTCATCCTTAAATTCCATGACGGCAGTCTTGCCGATTGTTTCAATCGCCTTTTCCGGGTTCTTTTCCCCCGGCAGTTCGACGATGATCCGGCGAGCCCCTTCCTTCTGAACCAGCGGTTCGGTCAGGCCCATTTCATTGATACGGCGTTCAACAATGGATACGGCACGGCTCAGGGAGTCCTCAGTTACCGGCGCATCAGGAGTATCTTCTGCTTCCAATACGATATGAGTACCACCCTGGAGGTCCAGGCCTTGTTTGATGGAATTGGCAAGGGGATAAATAAATGTGATAAATACGGCTAAAATGATGATGACCGCACCGAAAAACTTAATCATGTTACGTGTCCGCAACAAATTTCCCTCCTTAGGCAAAAAAGCCATAACCGGCCGATTCGCAGGAACCGGCCTTTATCATGGCATTTGCGTTAACATTATTTGTCCTGCGGTGTATCAGCTGTATCAGCTGCCGGGACTGTTTTTTCAGCTTCAGCTGCGTTGGCATCGGCCTCTTTGGCTTCTGCTTCTTTAGCTTCGGCTGCTTTTGCTTCAGCTTCGGCTTTCTTTTCAGCCTTTCTTGCTTTCTTTTCTTCAGCTTTGTCACTCTTGCCCAGAATCTGGGTAATGGCACTACGGGTCACCTGGACTTCTACTCTGTCAGAAATACGAATGACGAGATAGTCCTGGTGCAGCGAAATGATTGTCCCAATGAGACCGCCAGCAGTAACGATTTTGGCGCCTGCTTTGAGGTTGTCCAGCATTTCCTGACGGCGTTTCTGCTGTTTCTTCTGTGGACGCCACAATAAGAAATAAAAGATAACTACCATAAGGATAATCGGCCAAAAAGCGTTTAACTGTTCCATCATATCCATTGAATTCACCTCCCAACGAAATTACTATCTATAGCAAGATACGGGTTATGCATCTTGATAGCGCTGCCAAAATTCCCTGCGAAATTCAGAAAATGTGCCGTCAAAAATAGACTGGCGCATATCCCGCATAAATTGCAGCAGGAAATACAGATTGTGAATGCTGACCAATCGATATGCCAGCAATTCTTCCGCCTTGAACAGATGGCGGATATACGCCCTGGTAAAATTACGGCACGTATAGCAGCCGCAGCCTTCTTCAATCGGGCGGAAATCATGGGCATACTTCGCGTTGCGCACGGTCAGTCGGCCCGTACGGGTCATGGCCATGCCATTGCGGGCAACCCGCGTAGGAAATACACAATCGAACATATCCACGCCGCGGGCCACGCCTTCCAATAAACAATCGGGCGTACCGACCCCCATGAGATAACGTGCTTTATGCTGCGGCAAGTACCGGGTCGTATTTTCCAGTACATCATACATTATATCCTTAGATTCGCCAACACTCAAGCCGCCAATGCCATATCCGTCAAAATTCATGTCGACTAATTCATCACAGCTCTGTTTGCGCAAATCTTTATACATGCCTCCCTGGACGATGCCGAAGAGGCCCTGGCTGTCACTATGGTGATGATCCAGGCAGCGCTTCGCCCAACGGCTGGTCCGTTCGGTCGAAGCCTGTGTATATTCATAATCCGACGGATAGGGGATACATTCATCGAAGGCCATGGCAATATCCGAATCCAGGGCCATCTGGATATCCATAGATACTTCCGGCGACAGGAATTTCTTCGAGCCGTCCAGATGCGACCGGAAGGTAACACCCTGTTCGGTAATCTTGCGCATCTTCCCCAGGCTGAACACCTGGAAGCCGCCGCTGTCCGTCAGGATAGCCTGTTTCCAATTCATGAACTTATGCAGGCCGCCGGCTTCCCGGATCAAATCTTCCCCGGGCCGCAGAAACAGGTGGTACGTATTGCTCAGGATGACCTGTGCCCCCATGGCATACAACTCTTCCGGCGCCAGCGTCTTGACCGTCGCCTGTGTGCCGACGGGCATGAACATCGGTGTCTTGAAGGTCCCATGAGGCGTCCGCAACAGACCGGCCCGGGCCCCGTCACATTCGGCTTGCTGTTCGTATGTAATAACCAAGAAATCGCCTCCTTATCGTATGAACATGGCATCGCCAAAACTAAAGAAGCGATACTTTTCCTGCACGGCGATTTCGTAGGCATGCAAAATCTTTTCCCGTGTCGACATCGCACTGATGAGCATGAGCAGCGTCGATTCAGGAAGATGGAAATTCGTCACCAACGCATCTACGATATGGAAGGTGAATCCCGGATAGATGAAGATATTCGTCCAGCCGGAACCGGCCTGCAGCGTACCTGTCGTGCCGGCACTTTCCAACGTCCGTATCGAGGTGGTTCCCACCGCGATGATACGCCGTCCTTCGGCTTTCGCTGTATTGATCTTATCGGCTGCGTCCTTCGTGATACTGTAAAATTCGCTGTGCATTTCATGATCTTCGATATTATCTTCTTCTACGGGACGGAATGTACCCAGTCCGACGTGCAGAGTAACAAACACTTCTTCCACGCCCTTCGCCCGGATTTTTTCCAATAGTTCATCGGTGAAATGAAGTCCCGCTGTCGGCGCCGCTGCCGAACCCCGTTCACGGGCATAGACCGTCTGATAATCATCGGGGTCTTCCATTTTTTCATGGATATACGGCGGCAGGGGCATTTCGCCGATGCGGTCGATGATGTCATCGAAGACGCCGTCATAATGAAACTGGACGACACGGCCGCCGAAATCAGTGCGTTCGACGATATCGCATGTCAGTCCTTCGGGAAATTCGATGGTCGTGCCCGGCAGTGCTTTCTTCCCCGGTTTGACCAGTACTTCCCATTTATCATCACCGACAGGAGTCAGGAGCAGCACTTCCACTTTGCCGCCCGTCGGGACTCGTTTCCCATACAGACGGGCCGGGATGACTTTGGAATCATTGAATACCAGTACGTCCCCTTCATGCAGTTCGTCGACGAGATTATAAAACCGTGTATGTTCAACATCCCCCGTCTTCCGGTCATATAACATGAGGCGGGCATGATCCCGCGGTTCCGCCGGATGCTGGGCGATATATTCTTTCGGTAAGTCATAATAAAAATCAGTGAGTTTCAAAATAAAACGTCTCCTTAATACAATTTTTCAATGCGTGTACCTGTATAGTAATGCGTCAGGATCGTCCGATAATAAGACGCATCGCTGCTGTGTTTCTTAGCCATCTGATAGGCACCGTACTGGCTCATGCCCAGGCCGTGTCCCCAGCCGAATCCATAAATAGTCAGCGGCTGGCCGGCTTTGACGGTCAGTACGGTATTGCGTGCTTTTTTCCCTGCATCAGGATCCGGTGCCGTGCCACTGCCTTCATAGAAATCGAACAGCGTGCTCTTCAGCCCGTAAATAGACTGGAAAGCATTACCCGTCACGTTCACCTGACCGCCGGTCCCTTTGATCGTCATCGTCAATACCCGGCCTGAAATACCCCGGTCGGCAGCAGATATGGGACGACGGGTCAGCGGTGACAAGGTGATGGACTGTATCTTGCCGACACCTTTGCTGGCTGCCGACAGATTGGCCGCCATCTTTTCCGGTGTCGTCGTAACCGACCAGCGATACGACGGCATTTCGTTGCTGTCATCGGATACGCCGCGCAAATAGCTCAGACGGGAACCCCAGACATTTTCACTGTGTTCCGTCCAGCCGCCGGCACTGGCGCAAAAATACGCTTCGATGGGCTTGCCCTGACAGGTCATAATTTCGCCGCTCGTCGCATCTACGGCCTGCCGGATTGACGGCGATTCCCCGTTGACGCCGGCATAGACCTGGTTTCTCGTATCATCAGCCATGTCGAAGCCCTTTTTCTTGAAATAGTTTTTATGAGAAACGGCATACGTCCGGGCTGCTACAGCCTGCGCCTTCAGTGCTTCCGCGCTCCACGACGGCGACATTTCCTTGCCGACGACGCCGTACAGATACTGTTCCAACGGTACGACATTGACGACGGTCAACCCCCAGCGTCCCGGCGATTTGATGCATTCGATGGCACCGCGATAGGTATAGCCGTCAGTAATCTTTACCGCGCCATTTTTATCCAGCGGACGGATAGCAATGGCGCCCTTGCTGACCGAATTATTTACGGCCAGGGCATCGCCCTGCAGCGATACCTGGACCGGCGTATTGGCCGGTACTTTCTTCCACAAGGTACCGTCTTTATAAATGCCGACATTTTGTGTGCCTATTACGGACACCGTCCCCCGGCCTTCGCGGATACCGATGCGAACATCCTGCCCGCTGCCAGCGGCCAGCGCCACAGCGGCAAAACAGACCAGCATGACGGTACATGCGGCTATACGTAGTATCGTTCTATGAATCATATGAGTAACCCTCCATAGTATCCAGACTGTTTATCCTGTCCATTGCCAGCTAAAATAACGCCGTCTGCGATTGATCCGACGGTACGGGCAGTCCCAGATGGCGATAGGCGGCATCCGTCACGACACGCCCCCGGGGCGTACGGTTCAGGAACCCCTGTTGCATGAGGAACGGTTCGTATACATCTTCGACAGCATCGACGGATTCGCTGATAGCCGCCGCGATTGTTTCCAGTCCTACAGGACCGCCGCCGAATTTCTCGATGATGACCTGCAATACCCGCCGGTCATTGCGGTCCAGACCGCAGCGGTCTACTTCCAGGCGGTTCAGCGCATCGGCTGCCAGGTCTGCCGTAATCGTATCCGACTCAGCGACCTGGACGAAGTCGCGAACCCGCTTGAGCAGGCGGTTGGCAATACGCGGCGTGCCCCGGGAGCGGCGGGCGATTTCCAGTGCCCCCTGTTCCTCGATGGCGATATCCAATATATCCGCTGTCCGCTTAATGATCAGGACCAAATCTTCCGGTTTATAAAATTCCAGACGGCAGATTACGCCGAACCGGTCGCGCAGCGGCGGTGCCAGCCGGCCTACCTGCGTCGTCGCCCCGACCAGCGTAAACGGCGGCAGATCGATACGCACCGACCGGGCACTGGGCCCCTTGCCGATGACGATATCGAGAGCATAATCTTCCATGGCCGCATACAGCACTTCTTCTACGCTGTGAGACAGGCGATGGATTTCATCGATAAATAATAAATCACGTTCCTGTAAATTCGTCAGCAACGCTGCCAGATCACCGGGGCGTTCAATGGCCGGCCCGGACGTAATCCGCAGGTTGACGCCCAGTTCATTGGCAATGATTCCGGCCATGGTCGTCTTCCCCAAACCGGGAGGACCGTATAACAGCACATGGTCCAATGCTTCCTTGCGCTGTTTGGCCGCTTTAATAAAAACAGTCAGGTTATCCTTGACCTGATCCTGACCGATATATTCTTTTAAATAATGGGGGCGCAAGCTGTACTGCCAGGAATCTCCCGGCACGCTTTCCGTCTCGACAATACGGTTTTCTTCCATCTCTTACCTCCCGCTCCCTAAGGCCCGCAGTACCTCTTTCAACAGTTCTTCTACGGTCTGGCACTGGGGGGCTTTGCTTTCGATGGCCGGCAATACTTCCGGCGGCGCATATCCCAGGCTGGTCAGAGCCGCCATGGCTTCCGCAGCAATTCCCTGCGGTGCCGGGCTGCCCGCAGCGGGCAGGGCTTCACCACCGTCATCATCGACGGCACCGATTTTATCCTGCAATTCCAACACAATCCGTTCAGCAGTCTTTTTGCCGATACCGGGGAGTTTGGTCAATACTTTCATATTCTTCTGATGCACTGCCAGGCGGAACGCATCGGGACTGCCGGCACTCAGGATGCCCAGCGCCACTTTGGGGCCCACGCCGTTGACGCCGATGAGAAGGATAAATAAATCATATTCATCCTGGGCCGCGAAGCCATAGAGCACGATGGCATCTTCACGGACACTCATATATGTAAACAACATCGTTTCCCGGCCGATGGTCAGCGTATCCAGCGTCGACATCGGAACATACACCCGGTACCCCACGCCATGGACGTCGATGAAACAGGTGTCTTTGAAAATATGGGTCACGATGCCTTTTAAATAACCAATCATAACTGGACCGTCCTTTTCAGACTCTGGGACTGATTGCAATACAAGGCATAGATAGCCATCGCCAGCCCGTCGGCAGCATCATCCGGTTTGATTTTTTCATGGATGTTGAGGAGCCGCATCGTCATATCGATGACCTGGTCTTTCGTCGCCCTGCCGTACCCCGTCACGCCCTGTTTGACCTGAAGCGGGGAAAATTCCAACAGGGGAATGCCGGCCTGCTGTGCTGTCAGCAGGATGATTCCCCGGGCCTGGCCGACCGTAATAGCCGTCGTCACGTTGCGGTTAAAAAATAATTGTTCCACACCGATCATGTCGGGCTGATATTTCGTATACAAGGTGTTCAGGCCATTGAAGATAGTCACCAGCCGTTCCGCATCGGTGTGATCCGGTGTCGTCTGGATCGTACCGTATGTAACCGGCTTCAACCGGCCGTGACATGAATCGACGACCCCGAACCCACAGATAGCCGTTCCCGGATCAATTCCCATTGCACGCATCGCACAGACCTTCCTTTCTTGTATAACTACATCGTTTCATTATAGCACGGGAAAACGGCTGTAGGCAACTGTATCCCACCACGGAGTATCGCCATTTTGTTCTGTATGCTATACTGCCGGCGCATATTTTTTAAAACCGGCTGGCCTGCGTTGCATCCGCCGCTCTCCCAAACGAAAAGAGTACGCAGCATCACACTGCGTACTCTGAAAATAAATTGTTACGGTAAGGCTCTGCCTCTGACAAAAACGGTTCTATTTGCCGAGATACGCGATTACTTCAACTTCTACCATGGCATCTTTCGGCAGTTTGCTGACTTCAACGCAAGAACGTGCCGGCAAGATCTTATGGAAATATTTCGCATATACTTCATTCACAGCCCCGAAGAAATTCATATTGCTGATATATACCGTTGTCTTTACGACGGCATCATAGGACGCACCGGCAGCTTCAAGGATTGCTCCTGCATTTTTCATGCATTGTTCTGCCTGTGCGGTAATGCTGCCGGCAATCTTGCCACTTTCCGGATTAATGGCGATCTGGCCGGAAGCAAAGAGGAAATCGCCTGCTTTGATTCCCTGTGAATACGGGCCTACTGCACCCGGTGCTTTTTTGGTACTGATTACGTTAACTGACATAATAGACATCTCCTTTGTTTCATATCAATCATTAATTATATACTATAAATGTTCTTCCATACGTTAGTGGGTCGTTTGGGTTTCCCCCGCCACCGGCACGGATGCCTTTTTTTTAGCCGGCGAAGGAATCAAATGACCATCGCGGTCATATTTTTTCTTATTCAGGCCGCAGGCAAAATAGGCGACGGTAATAATCGCGATGTATATCCAGGACGAGAACAGGGACATCCGCGTATCCGGATTAAACAACATACCCACCGTTACCAATCCCAGGAACGCGATGCAAAACCAGTTGGCATACGGGTACAACGGCGATTTGAATGGATGTTTAGCCATGACTTCCTTGCCCCAGTATTTACGGAAGTTCTTCTGGGAATAGGCCAGGACGAACCAGGCGATCATCCCCGGAAATACGGATGCACTATATAAATAAAGGAACAATTTGGAATCCGGGATCAAATAATTCAATATGACCCCGACGACAAGAAGCGAAATCGTAACACCGATACCGAACCGCGGCACCCCGCTGGACGACAATTTCTTAAAGATTTTCGGTGCCTGCCCGTTTTCAGCCAGGGTATACAACATGCGCCCTGAACTGTACAAGCCGCTGTTGCACCCGGAAAGAGCCGCCGTAAGGACGACGAAATTGATGATTCCGGCTGCCGTCGTAATCCCGACTTTAGCAAAGGTCATGACGAACGGACTGCCGATATAGCTGACCTGGTTCCACGGATAGATGCACAGGATGACGAATATCGAGCCGATATAGAAGATTAGGATACGCCAAACGATGTTTTTGGTCGCTTTGCGCAAGGTATTCTTGGGGTCCTGCGCTTCCCCCGCCGTTATCCCGATCAGTTCGACCCCCTGGAAGGCCGCCGCTACGACGCACATCGCCGCCAGCATACCTCCTAATCCGTTAGGCATGAACCCGCCATTGACCCATAGATTTTCAAGGCCGATAGGCACGCCGCCGTTGCCGAAGCCAAAGAAAATAACCGCTGCGCCGACAAAAAGCATGACGATGATCGTGGAAACTTTGATCAGGGCGAACCAGAATTCGAATTCCCCATAATACTTGACAGCTGCCATATTCGCGACTGCGACGATCAGCATGCCCCCGAACGCGGATATCCATTGCGGTATCATCGGGAACCAGTACTTGACATATATCCCTACGGCCGTGACTTCCGAAAGGCCGATAACCACCCACATGAACCAATAGCTCCAGGCTGTAAGATAGCCTACATAGGGACTGATGTATTTGTGGCCATACGTTGCAAACGACCCGGTCACCGGTTCCTGATACAACATTTCACCCATGATACGCATGATGAAAAACATGACGACACCGGTAACAGCATAACAAATCAGCACCGCCGGTCCGGCCATCATGATTGTATTCGCCGAACCCATAAACAGTCCTACGCCAATCGTGCCGCCAAGGGCGATCATTTCGACGTGCCGGGGCTTCAGTCCACGTTCCATTTTTCTTTCTTCCATGATTACTTATCTCCCATCATAAAGACCACTCTTATTTCAACGTAATTTGATACCCATTGTCCTTCAGTGTGGCAATCAGTCGTTCCATATGTTTTTCATTGGCCGTTTCCAATTCGAGAGATACTGCCGTATATCCTATGCCTACGCTATGCTGGCTGCGTTCATGGACGATCGATAATACATTCGCATTCGTGCCGGCAATAAGAGATAATAGTTTAACCATGGCTCCCGGCTGATCCGGAATGACCGTTTCAAAGTACAATTTACGCCATGATCTGATGAGCCCGCTGTTGATGACCCGGGTCATGTTATTGACATCGATATTGCCGCCGCTGACAAGGGCAACGACTTTTTTATTATGGATACCGGAAATCTTGCCGTTCATCAACGCCGCTACCGGCACCGCACCGGCACCTTCGGAAACGGTCTTGACCCGTTCCAGCAGCCAGAGGATAGCGCCGGAAATATCCGTTTCATCAACGGTAACGATATCATCCAGATATTTCTTGCAGATTTCAAATGTCACATCGCCCGGTGTTTTGACGGCGATGCCATCTGCCAGTGTTGCTTTCCCATCACAGGTAATGATTTTGCCTTTTTCAATGGATTCTTTCATGGAAGGCATATTGCTGGTCTGTACCCCAATGACCTTGATTTTCGGATTGATGCTTTTAGCCGCTACGGCCAAGCCGGAAATCAAACCGCCGCCGCCAATAGGCGCCACGATGACATCCACATCCGGCAGCTGGTCGATGATTTCCAGGGAAATCGTACCCTGTCCGGCAATGACCAGGGGATCATTGAACGGATGGACAAAGGTATAACCATGTTCTTTGGTAAGTTCGACCGCTTTTGCTGCGGCTTCATCAAAGAAATCCCCGTACAAGACGATGTTGGCACCATAACCGCGCGTAGCCGCTACTTTTGTCAGCGGGGCATGTTTCGGCATGCAGATGGTGGACTGGCATCCATAGGCACTGGCAGCAAGGGCTACGCCCTGGGCATGGTTGCCGGCAGATGCGGCAATGACGCCTTTTTCTCTTTCTTCCGGTGTCAACGAAGCCACTTTATTATACGCACCGCGAAGCTTAAAAGACCCGGTCCGCTGCAGGTTTTCCATCTTCAGATACACGTTGCAATCTGCTAATTTGCTCACGGAATTCGTAAAAGACAGTCCCGTTTTCTGGGCTACCCCTTTCAACCGTTCTTGTGCTTCTTTTACCATTTTCAGTGTTACTGCTTCACTACTCATTTTAAAACGCCTCCTAATAAAAAATACACGATACTTGAATATTTAAATATATATCCATAAAAATGCACTCGTACATGCACCGTAACTCCTAAAAAACAGTTGCGTTCTTTGTGTGTCTATAATATACATTCTTATAATTCCATTGTCAATGGAATGTCCTATTTTTTAATGTTCGTCTATTTTTAATTAAAAAAAGTATGCAAAATACTCAAGATTCAAGCTTATTTTTTTAATACCCCAGCAGCATATCTATTATTTTTATTAAGTATACCTTTATATTTTGTTCTTTGAGAGTGGATTGTATGCTATCAAGAGACAGTGTATCGTATAAAAAGAAATATATTGTTTCGTAATTCATGCTTATGAATAATTACTGATTTGCATTTATTTCATAATATAGAAATTGATTTCTTATGGCGGAATAAAAATAACAAATCTGCACATCCGTTTGCCACCGAAAAGTTGCCTGCCATATACAGAAAAAATGATAACGGCTCCGAAAGCCCTGTTCTTTTTGTATATGTACATCAAAAAAGACGACCAGGTTGAAACTCCTGGTCGTCTAAGAAACGATTTTATTTTTTACCGCTCCGTATGCAGCAACGTATCCTTATTTCTGGATCAGTTTGCAGCCCCGGGCATAATTAGTTCTGATCGTCTGGCAACATTTCTTGAAATCTGCCAATTCCGTATCAGTCAGTTTATATTCCATGACTTTTTCTACCCCGTCGGCACCAATCATCGCCGGGCAGCCGGCAAACAAATCGCTTTCGCCATATTCACCGTCCAACGGCGCACTGACAGGCATGATTTCATTCTTGCCGCGGAGGATTGCATCTACAATCGTAGCTGCGGTAGCACCGATACCGAATTCCGTGCACTGTTTACCCTGCATGGTAACCCAGCCGCCTTTGATGGCGCGGGTCTTTACTTCTTCCGTATCGAAATCGAACGGCGCCTGCCCCTTCAATTCATCCAGGGACTTGCCGCCGAAACGGACCAGGGACCAGGGTGTCATCTGTGCATTGCCGTGTTCCCCCATCATGAAAGCCGTAATCGAAGCGGACGTTACCCCAGTCTGCTGTACCAGGGCACTGACCAGACGGGATGTATCGAGGCCCGTACCGGTACCCATGACATGGCCTTTCGGCAAACCGGTCACGGTCGAGATCAATTTCGTAATAACATCGCAAGGATTCGTGATATTGACAACATAACCTTTGAAGCCGCCGGCCATGATTTTAGGGAATGTAGCCGCTACCTGCGGTACCGTGAAGGCCATTTCGTCATCGCGGTCGCAGTTCCCATTCGTCAAAATCTTGATATTGCCTACACTATTGACGATGACATCGCAATCTTTCAAATCTTCATAAGAAGAAATTACATAATTAACCGGATGCGGCATGAATTTTACGGCATCCATCAAATCCTGGCGCTGGCTGGTAGCCATCACTTCATTGGCATCGCAAAGGCGAACCGTATCGGCTACACCCATCATTCCCAATAATAAAGCTACATGTGATCCTACATGTCCTACACCGACCACGCCAACTGTACGTGTTGCAATACTCATAACTATCCCCTCCATAATATTAAACGTAGTTACATTATAGCATACTTATACACCCTTAGCATTCCCAGTCCGCACGCATGCAAATTTAATATATAAATCGGAATTGTCTATTCGTAATATGCATATGACCACATATGAAAAAAACGCATCCACTAAAGGATACGTTTTTACATGACTTCTTATTCAGCAGTTGTATTGTTTACAACTTGTTTGCCTTTATAGTAGCCGCAAGTCGGGCATACATGATGAGGCATCATCGCTTCGTGACACTGTGGGCATTCAACAAAACCCGGTGCTGTCAATTTCCAGTTTGCACGACGCATCTTCTGACGAGTCTGGGATAATCTGTTCTTAGGTACTGCCATGTTCTGCACCTCCTTAAATCAATGGTACGTTTTAGTGCTTCTGTTAAATAAGGTCACCCAAAATAGCAAATCTCGGGTCTATCTTATCGGTAGGACAACTACAGGGTCCTTCATTCAGGTTTGCACCGCACTGTGGGCACAGGCCCTTGCAATCGGGACGGCACAACACCTGCATCGGTTCGCTGAGAATCAACGTATCTCTGACAGGTTCCGCCAAATCAATGTATTCCCCGTTATACGGGTATACATCTTCAGGCAGGTCCGCTTCCGTACTAAAGGCTTCCGACAGTGTTTCTTGGCGATCCACTGTTACGGGCGCCAGGCAGCGGCCACATACATACGTCCCTGATGTGCGGATGGTTCCCCGGACGACCATGTGGTTGCCATCGAACCAGTATTCCCCTTCTACAGCCACATCGTGGCTATTCCAGGGAAACATATCGACATCGCCCAAGCAGGCGGCCGGTTCCACAAAGGAAAAGGGAAATGCCCTTCCTTCATTATTCCGTGCTTCTTCGACTTGTAGTTTCATATTTCTACCTCGACTATACTATTATATCTATATGTAAATGCTTTGTCAATCATTTATTGCAAAACGGGAAAAGACGTGTCAATAGAAAATGAAAATGTCACAAAAATCTTCAAATATAAGCACCGGTATTCGGTGCTGCTTTAAGAAATAATAGGCAATCGTTTTCGATGAGCCTGTTGAGTCAGGAATTTATCAAATGATG
>JALCDF010000034.1 GCA_022641375.1 Megasphaera sp.
CGCCTATCGGACTAAGATCCTTTTTGATACGAATCAGCTGCTGCAACAAGCGGATACCATACCGGATATCATCAAGGTAACGGCCCGGCAGCTGGGCCGTCTGTTAAGCCGGACAATCGTCTTTTACGGTGTCGACGACAAGCAGCTGACCGAGCCGACCATATTTCCTGCCGGGACAGAAGATCCTCAAGAATATATCAACAGCAATGAATCCGCTGTTGCCGCCTGGGTATATAAAAACAACAAACGGGCCGGTGCTACGACCAATACATTATCCCGGTCAGCCTGCCTGTATCTGGCCGTACGCAATCGTGACACCGTATTCGGTGTCGTCGGCATCGTCATGCGCCACAATCCCCTGGAAATTTCAGAAGACAGCATTGTCTTATCTATCCTGGCGGCCTGCGCATTGACCCTGGCCACCAAGGAAGCGGCGCTGGAAAAAGAACAGACAGCCTTACTGGCGAAAAATGAACAAATGCGGGCCAATCTGCTGCGTATGATTTCACATGATTTGCGGACGCCGCTGACGTCTATTTCAGGCAATGCCGCCATCTTATTGGAAAACCATGACTGCCTGTCGGATGATAAGAAACAACGGCTCTATACGGACATCTACGATGATTCCTTATGGCTAATCACCCTGACTGAAAACCTACTATCGGTTACGCGGCTGAAAGACCGGACCATGAATATCCAATTGCATCCGGAACTCCTGGAAGATGTCATTGCCGAAGCGATGCAGCATCTGAACCGCCGCAGTCAGGAACACCATATCCGTGTACTGCCATCGGCAGATATTATCGTCATAAAAATGGATGCCCGCCTCATGGTACAGGTCATCATCAATATTGTCGACAACGCTGTCAAATATACGCAAAAAGGCTCGCACATCACGGTATCCTCAGCTATTGTAGAAAAAGAAGCTGTCGTCGAAATCGCCGATGACGGCCCGGGTATCCCAGCGGAAGCCCAGGCACACATATTCGATATGTTTTATACCAACAACAAAGGGGCGGACAGCCGCCGCGGCCTGGGTCTGGGACTGGCATTGTGCAAATCTATCATGGAAGTACACCATGGGTCGGTTACGGTAGAAGATAATCATCCCCGTGGCACGATATTCCGCCTGCGTATGCCCATAGAGGAGGTATCCATACATGAATAAATATATGATTCTGGTCGTAGAAGACGATGCAGCGGTCCGCAACCTGATTACTACGACATTGGAAACACAAGAATACAAACATTTGACGGCCAGTACGGGAAAAGAAGCGATTACGGAATCCGTATCCTATAAGCCGGATATCGTCCTGCTGGATCTGGGATTGCCGGACATGGACGGCATCGATGTCATCCGCAAGATACGGACATGGTCGGCCATGCCCATCATCGTCATCAGTGCCAGAAGTGACGATACGGATAAAATCGACGCCCTGGATGCCGGGGCTGACGACTATCTCACCAAACCGTTCTCCGTCCAGGAACTTCTGGCCCGCCTGCGGGTTACGCAGCGTCGGCTCATCGCGATGCAGGGACTGCTGCCGGCACAAGAATCTCAGTTTAAAAACGGTGAATTAACCATCGATTATGCCGCCGGATGTGTTTACCTGTCCGGTACGGAAATCCATCTTACGCCCATCGAATATAAATTACTGTGCCTGCTGGCAAAAAATATTGGGAAAGTACTGACCCATAATTATATTACCAAAGAAATCTGGGGCTGTTCCTGGGACAGTGATGTCGCGTCGCTGCGGGTATTCATGGCCACGCTGCGTAAAAAAATAGAGCCGCCCGGAACTTCTGTACAATATATCCAGACCCATATCGGCATCGGCTATCGAATGCTAAAAGTATGATTTTCACCATCAAAAAAGACGCTCATTATTTCAGAGCGTCTTTTTTTTATCCAAATCATGTTTGATTTTATATAGTACCTGCTTTGCTTTCTGGCGGCGATGCCAATACCAGAGGCCGCCATACACGATGGTGATGAGAATGATCAGGATGGTAAGCCGGGTAGCATGTTCTTCCAGCATGACCACATCGTGACCGACAAAGACTTCGATGGCAACGGATGGCAGTTTGCCGATAAGGCACCCGATAGCATAATCACGGTAACTGATATGGCTCAATGCGCCTAAGGCGGTTACCAGCCCATTGGGCGAATACGGTACCGCTCTGGCAATGATCATCGCCTTCAACGTACTGTATTCATCAAGTTTGCTGAGCATACGGCTCTTTTCTATGACGGCCTTGGCCTTATGACGGAACAACGTACGCATAAAAAAGAAGCTGATGATGACCCCTACCGTTTCCGCAAACCAGGAAACACCGGTACCGATCACGACGCCGAACACGACGCCATTGGCCGTGGAAATAAAAATAGACGGCAGGAATCCGACGATATTAATGACGATGTCAATAATAATACTGATTGCCATCGCCCAGATGCCGAAAGACTTCAAATAGTCGATTGTCCCCATCATATTGCCGCTCGTCGACAACTGCCATACCGTTCGATAGAAATCCGGAATAGCGATATGAATGCCGATGAAGATAGCTGCCAATGCAGCCAAAGAACCTATTTTTATGTGATTTTCAGAAATTTTATTCGTTTTCATAACATTAATTTTTTGCCTTCCGCACCGTTACAGACGCTTTCTGAGCTATGCGGTCATTCTTTAATTTCGTCAGATACATAGACCCGCCGATAATTCCGATACCACCGGCAATGGTCAATATTGTCAGGACTTCGTCAAAGATGACATAGCCCCATAACGCATTGAAAAATACGCTGATATATGCAACAAAGCTGACTACCACCGGGTTAGCGGCAGCGTAGGCCATGGTCATCCAGATTTGCGCCAGTACCGTAATGATACCCAGGAGGATGTACAGCCCCCATTCATGCCACGTCGGTGCCTGATAATCCAGTCCCATGACTAATAGTCCCGATAAGGCCGCACAAACAAGAAAATAAAATACGATTTCATATTGGTGGTGACGGCCGGAACTCGTCAGTTTGCTGATTGTCGTAAAGGCAGCCGCCGCAAATACGGCTTCTGCCAGGACAAACAAAGAATAATGATTAAAAGAAGCAAAATCCCAGGGCCGAACGACCAGACAAGCACCCAGAAAAATAAATATCAAGGGTACACCGGCCCCTTTTGGCAAAACTTCTTTTAAAAAGATTGCTGAAAAGAGCATCACAAAAAATGCCGACGTATTGGCCAATATAGATACATCGGCCAAAGGCATCCCCCGCAATGCATAGAATATACAAATCATGCCGGCACCGCCCATAATGCCGCGAAACCACAATGCCCGATGATCATATGGAGAAAAATGGACATGTTGGGCTTTCATCAACCCCAAAATCATGAGGGCACTGATGAAACCGCGGAAAAAAGCGATTTCACCGGTTCCCATCGTGTAGGATAATAATTTGACGATGACATTCTGGATACTAAACGCCAGGCATGAGAAAATCATATATACAACGCCTTTATTCAAAACCCAGTCTCCCTCTCTACACTATTTTTTAGTTGCCGCAATCGTGTCTACGAAAGAAAGAACTGCTGATTTCATATCTTCCTTGGGAATGGAATCACGGAACCGGACTGCTTTGTCTTTGAGATCCAACAGCGGTTTCGGCAGCGCCATAGAAGTGATTCCCCGGATTTCTTCCAGCATGGCAAACGGATCATCCTGTGCCGGCAAGGCCAGGGCTTTGCAAATCGTCGGCGGGAATTTATACGGATGTGCTGTCGCCATGATGACCGTATGGCGTCCCTGATCCAGTCCCTGTTTGTGACGGTTCAGGAACACACCGTAGGCAACGGCCGTGTGCGGATCCAGCAGATAGCCGAAATCGTTGTACACATGATTGATGACAGCTTCCGTTTCGTCATCATCGACCCAGCCGCCGATAAAGTTACGGCGTAATTCTGCCAATTCATCAGCAGATACCGCCATCTTGCCCGTATCCTGCAAGTCCTTTTCCCATTGCGCCACTTTGGTGCAATCACCCTTGGCCACATAGAATAAAAAGCGTTCGAAGTTGCTGGACAACAATATATCCATAGACGGGCTGTCCGTCGTATAGAATTGGCGGTTCATATCATAGACGCCGGTTTCGAAGAAATCGGTCAATACGTTATTCTTATTGGAGGCACAAATCAGCTGATGAATGGGGACCCCCATTTTTTTGGCAAAGAAACCGGCCAGGATATTGCCGAAATTCCCTGTCGGTACGACGACATCGAAGGGTTCATCGGCGGCGATAGCCCCATCGTCTACAAGGCTGACATAGGTCGATACATAATAGGCAATCTGCGGGAACAAGCGGCCGATATTAATCGAATTAGCGCTGGAAAAGAGGACGCCCTTCTGATTTGCATAGTCATTGACTTCCTGATTGGTAAATACCCGTTTGAGGAAACTTTGGGCATCATCGAAATTGCCGTGGATAGCGGAAACCTTGACGTTCTTCCCTTCCTGCTTCTGCATTTGCTGCTTCTGCATGGGACTGACGCCTTCGCTGGGATAAAATACCATGATATTGGTCCCGGCGACATCCTTGAATCCTTCCAGTGCCGCTTTGCCCGTATCGCCGCTGGTTGCAGTCAGGATGAGGATTTCCCGTTCTTCCTGTTCCTGCTTTTTAGCCGCGGTGAGCAGATATGGGAACAAGGATAACGCCAGATCCTTAAAAGCCAGTGTCCGGCCGTGGAACAGTTCGGAAATGGATAAATCCGTATCGATAGAATGAAGCGGTACGATGCGGTCATCGCGGAACGTCGTATCGTTATACGCCGCGGCGATCATTTTCTTCCGTTCATCGTCCGTGAAATTCGTAAAGAAATGAGACATGACGACGGCAGCGATATCCTGATAGGATTTCCCTGCCAGGTCGGCATAGGATAATACATTTTCCGGAAATGTTTCCGGTACATATAAACCACCATCCTGAGCCAGGCCGTGCAGCAAGGCAAAAGACGGAGAAACGCATTCATTAGAGCGGGTACTTCTGAAATTCATCAATGACTCCCCCTTGGTATCATTATATTAAAAATATCGTGTTCCAATTATTATAGCACACTTTATCTGTTGTTAGTAGAGACTATCTGCCCCTCCCGCCGGCTGTCCGGTAAAGGAAAAGCCCCGCATTGGCGGGGCCTTACACGACTTACTGTAAATTCTTCGTTAACAATTGATTGACGACACCGGGATTGGCCCGGCCTTTGGTTTCTTTCATGATTTGTCCGACGAGGAAGCCGATGGCTTTCTTTTTGCCGGCTTTATAATCGGCAACGGATTGCGGATTGGCAGCGATAATCTTCTTGACCAAATCTTCCAATGCGCCTGTATCGGTAATCTGGATGAGGCCTTTTTCTTTGACGACGACAGCGGCGGATTTACCGGAAGTCCACATTTCCGGCAATACCTGTTTGGCAATCTTACCGGAAATAGTCCCTTTGGCAATGAGCTGCAGCAGACCTGCCAAATCAGCCGGTTTGACCGGTGACTGATCGGCGCTTGTGCCTTCTTCATTCAGTTTCTTGGCGAATTCACCGAGCATCCAGTTGGATGCGGTCTTGGCATCGACGCCGGCTTTGACGACGGCTTCAAAATAATCAGCTGTCTGTTTTTCCAATGTCAGCAGATTGGCATCATACAATGGCAATCCCAATTCATCCTGGAAGCGCTGGCAGCGGGCATCCGGCATTTCCGGCAATTCCTTGCGCACTTCTTCGATGTAGTCCTTAGGTACTTCGATAGGAATGAGGTCCGGTTCCGGGAAATAACGGTAATCGCTGTCCCCTTCTTTGACACGCTGCAACACGGTAATGCCCTTGGCTTCTTCCCAGCCGCGGGTTGCCTGCTGGACCGTGCCGCCTTCATCGAGGATCTGAGCCTGGCGGACAGCTTCGTATTCGATACCCTTTTGGACACCGCTGAAGGAGTTGATATTTTTGATTTCTGCTTTGGTCCCTAATTTATCGGTACCGGCCGGACGGACGGAGATGTTGGCATCACAACGCATACTGCCTTCTTCCATGCGGCAATCGGATACGCCGAGATATTGCATGATGGAACGCAGCTTTTCCAAATATGCGCGCGCTTCGGCACCACTGCGCAAATCCGGTTCCCCAACGATTTCAAGCAGAGGCACTCCGGTACGGTTATAGTCGACACAGGTGGAATCGGATGTATCGATAGTTGCACCGCTGTGGACCAGTTTGCCGGCATCTTCTTCCATATGGATACGGGTCAGGCGAATCCGGCGGGTTTTGCCTTCTACATCGATATCAATGTAACCGCCCTTGCAAATAGGCAGGTCAAACTGAGATGTCTGGAAATTTTTCGGCAAATCAGGATAATAATAGTTTTTACGGTCGAATTTACTATACGGCAGGATATCGCAATGTAAAGCCAGGCCGGCTTTAATCGCAAAATGAAGTACTTCTTTATTCAGTACCGGCAATACACCGGGAAGGCCCAGGCAGACCGGGCAGACATGGGTATTCGGTTCAGCACCGAACTCTGTACTGCAACCGCAGAAAATCTTGGTTTTTGTTTTTAATTCGACATGGACTTCCAGGCCGATAACGGATTCATATTTCATTACAATTCAACCTCCCCCATAGGCAACGGCTTGCGCAGATCCGTCCGGTTCTGTTCAAACGTATACGCAACGCGAAGCAATGTTTCTTCATCCAGCGCTTTGCCGATGAGCTGCATCCCGATAGGCAGGCCGTTTTTGTAGCCGCAGGGAATGCTCAGGCCCGGCAAGCCGGCCAGATTCAGCGTAACTGTGCAGACATCGCCCAGATACATCGCCAGGGGATTATCACTGTTTTGACCGATTTTGAACGCCGTATCCGGCGCCGTCGGAGTCAACAGGACATCACATTGCTGCAATGCTTTATCATAATCTTCTTTAATGAGGGTACGGACTTTCATGGCCCGTAAATAATATGCATCATAGTAGCCCGAGCTCAGGACATATGTCCCCAGCAGGATACGGCGCTGTACTTCCGGACCGAATCCTTCCGAACGACTTTTGATATACATATCGATGATATCTTTGCCATCGACCCGCAGACCGAATCCGACACCGTCATAACGGGCCAGATTGGAACTGGCTTCGGCAGGAGCAATGATATAATATGCGGCAATGCCGTATTTCATATGAGGCATGCTGACCGGGATGATTTCAGCACCTAATTTTTTATATGTTTCAATAGCTTCATCCAATGCTTTGCGGCAGGTATCATCGAGGCCTTCGGCAAAGAATTCCTGCGGGATGCCGATTTTCAATCCGTTGACATCGTTACGCAGCGCTTGTTTGTAATCTTTTTTAGCCTGCGGAATAGATGTAGAATCTTTGGCATCATGACCGGCGATCGTATTGAGGACGATGGCGCAGTCGGTTACATTATTCGTAAAGGAGCCGATCTGATCCAGGGACGATGCGAAAGCAATCAGTCCATACCGGGAAACCAGGCCATAGGTCGGTTTGATACCGACGACACCGCAGTACGATGCCGGCTGACGGACAGAGCCGCCCGTATCGGACCCCAGTGCCCAGAGGCAGGAACCGGAAGCGACGGCAGACGCCGAACCGCCGGAAGAACCGCCCGGTACGTAGTCCGTATTCCAAGGATTATGCGTAATCTGGAATGCGGAATTTTCTGTCGAACTGCCCATGGCAAATTCGTCCATATTCGTTTTTCCCAGGCTGACATAGTCGTCGGCCATCAGTTTTTCAATAACGGTAGCACTATATGGTGATTTGAAATTCCGGAGCATTTTCGAAGCACATGTTGCCTGCTGGCCTTTAATGCAGATATTATCTTTAATCGCTCCGGGAATGCCGGCTAAATCGGAGATATCTTCTCCGGCGGCAATTTTCTTATCGACGCCGGCCGCTGCTTCCAGCGCATATTGACGGTTATCGGATAAAAAAGCCTGAACCTGCGGTTCAACGGCATCTTTATGAGCTAAGAATTTCTGTGTCAGTTCGACAGCGGAAATTTCTTTATTGATAAGTTTAGTATGCAATCCATGAATTGTTAACGGTTCCACAGTATTCCTCCTTAATCCTGAATGACTTTCGGTACTTTGAAATACCCATCTTCTGCTTCCGGAGCATTCTGCAACGCTTTTTCATTGGAAAGAGACGGCTGGAGCACATCATCGCGCATGACATTGCGCATAGATACAGCATGAGCCGTAGGCGCTACATCCGTAATATCGACCTGACTAATCAGATCCATATAGGATAAGATATCATTCAACTGTTTCCCGACCGATTTTATGTTGTCTTCTTTAACTTCCAGGCGGGACAACAGTGCAATTTTTTTGATTTCTTCGGCACTGATTTTCATATGGACACTCCTCGCTTGTTTATGATAATTTTATTACATAGCAAATGCCTATTACAGTACATAATTATACCATTTTTCCCTGCTTGTGGGTAGTGCACAGGCGGATTCTCCACTGCATACGGCTAATTTTCCTGTTTTTCCGGTTCCGTTTCCCGTTGCAGCCAGTCGGAAAATTCACTTTCACTGATGATATGCGTCCCCAATTTGACGGCAGTGTCGTATTTACTGCCCGGATCCGCTCCGGCGACTACCAGGGTCGTCTTCTTAGTAACGCTGCCCGTACACTTGCCGCCCCGGTCTTCTACTGCCTGCTGCGCTTCTTTGCGGGTCATCTGGGTCAATTTCCCTGTCAGGACGACGATTTCGCCATCAAAGGTAGTATTGATGAGACGGTGCTTTTCCGCAGTCATCGTAACGCCATATGCAGCCAGTTTCTGTACGACGGCACGATTCAGTTCATCCCCAAAGAAGGCAGTCATGCTCTGGGCTATACTGGGGCCGATATCGCCAATGGCAGTGATATCTTCTAGCGACGCGTTTTCAATGGCTTCGATAGAGCCAAAACTTTCGGCCAGCACCCGGCCCGCCTTGGCTCCGACGAAACGGATGCCCAGGGCAAAGAGGACTCTGGCCAGGCCGGCAGATTTGCTTTTTTCAATCGCTTTTAACAAATTGTCCGCCGATTTTTCGCCGAATCCTTCCAAATCGATGAGATCCGTCTTTTGGAGAGCATATATATCGGATACGTCATGGATCAGGCTGTGAGCCAACAGCTGCTGGACGATGGCATCGCCCAGGCCGTCGATATTCATGGCATCCCGCGATACGAAATGGGCGATTTTTTCACCGATGACCGCCGGACAGTCCGGATTGATACAGCGTGTAGCGGCCTCCCCTTCTTTGCGGACGACGGGGCCGCCACAGCTCGGGCAGACTGCCGGCATGGTGAATTCCTGTTCGGAACCGGTGCGGTCTGTAAGGACCGGCCGGATGACTTCGGGGATGATTTCGCCGGCTTTTTGGATAATGACCGTATCACCGATACGGATATCTTTTTCGCGAATATAATCTTCGTTGTGCAGTGTAGCCCGCTTTACTGTCGTACCGGCCAGATGGACCGGCTTCAAATCGGCCGCCGGTGTCAGGACTCCCGTTCGTCCCAGGGACACGGAAATACCCAAAATCTTAGTTTTGGCCTGTTCCGGCGGGAATTTATACGCAATGGCCCAACGGGGAATTTTCACCGTATTGCCGAGACGGGCCTGCTGGGCAAAGGAATTGACCTTGATGACCATGCCGTCCGTCGCATAGGGAAGTGAATCCCGCCGGTCATCCCAGGTATGGATGAAGGCGATGACATCTTCTATCGATGTGAATTTACGATATTCCTGATTGACCTGGAAATGAAAATTCTTCAAATCATCCAGCAGTGCTTCCTGGCTGGGAATCTCGATTCCTACCGTACCACCCAGGGCATAGGCGAAAAAGGCCAATTTCCGCTGGGCCGTAATTCCCGGGTCCAATTGCCGCAACGAACCGGCGGCGGCGTTACGCGGATTCGCAAAGGGCTCCTGTTCGTCGTCACGGCGCTGGGTATTGAGCGCTTCAAAAGAAGCTACGGGCATATATACTTCGCCGCGGATTTCAATATGCGGTGACGTGCTGTCGATACGCAGGGGAATCGTCCGTATCGTACGGACATTATTGGTGATATCTTCCCCTACGACACCGTTGCCGCGGGTTACGCCGCGAATGAAGCGGCCTTGTTCATATATGAGATTGACTGCCAGTCCGTCGATTTTTAATTCGACGACATATTCGAGATCTTCGCCGTCCAAATCATGGCGGACACGCTGATCGAATTCGCGCAATTCGCCATCATTAAAGACATCTCCCAAACTGAGCATGGGGCGGTCATGCGTATATTTTTCGAATCCGCCGGAAATCTTTGACCCGACGCGCTGCGTCGGTGAATCGGCCGTAACCCAGTCGGGATGATCCTTTTCGATGGTTTCCAGTTCACGATACATCATATCGTATTCGTAGTCCGTCATGGTCGGCTTATCCAGTGTATAATACTGATAACTCAGCTCATCGATCTTCCGGCGTATTTCTGCCAGCCGGGCTTTTTGTTGTGCCTCATCCATGTATTTCACCTCTATCTTCTTTTACATCCAACCGGTCTCAGGCCTTTTCCAACGGTGCATACCGTACGACGACCTGGCGGATTCCCTTGGTTGGAAATTGGATTTTCATCTGCATATTCTGTCCTTCACCGATAACCTGCAGTACGGTCCCGATACCCCAAATCTTATGGCGTACCTTATCGCCGGCTTTGAACGTACCGTCAACAGCATGCTTTTTCGGCAGGCTGGTTGCGACCGGTTTGGACAGGATAGATACCCGCTGTCTTCCCGGTACGGATACATCCCGCTGCTGGGGCATACTCGCCTTGCGATGATATTCTTCCAGCAATGACGCCGGTATTTCACTGAGGAAACGACTCGGCATATACGCCGATAAGCGGCCATACATGGTCCGCGTCGAAGCATTGGTCACGTAGAGCTGCCGTTCGGCCCGGGTAATGCCGACATAGGCCAGCCGGCGTTCTTCTTCCACCTGGGATGGATCCATGAGCGTACGGCTGTGCGGAAACAGTCCTTCATCGAGCCCGACGAGAAATACGACCGGAAATTCCAACCCCTTAGCCGCGTGCAGGGTCATCAGGGTAACTTTGGATTCGCTGCTTTCATATTCATCGACATCACTGACCAGGGCGACATTTTCCAGGAAATCCTGGAGATTGCCGCCTTCATTGGAATCCATATAATCCTTGGCTACGGACAGGAATTCACCAACATTTTCCTTGCGGCTTTCTCCCTGCGGATCATGGGCGGCATCGGCATCGAGCATGGCCCCATAGCCGGTCTGTTTCAGTACTTCTTCGATGAGCGTACGGACATCCCAGTCGCCGACATGGCCCAGGAGATCAAAAATCATGGCGGCAAAGTTTTCCAGCGACGTCCGGGCTTTTTTGGTTACCGGCAAGTCATCCGTCGATGACAAGGCTTCAAAAAGTGATATGCCCTGCTCTTCCGCATAGTCGGACATGTGTTCCAGCGTCGTAGCGCCGATGCTGCGTTTCGGTACATTGATGATGCGCAGCAGGCTCAGGCTGTCTTCGGGATTGTAGAGAAGCCGTAAATAAGCGATGACATCCTTGATTTCTTTACGGTCGTAGAACTTCGTACCGCCTACCATCGTATACGGAATCGCATATCGCATCAATTTTTCTTCGAGTACCCGGGATTGCGAATTAGTCCGGAACAATATGGCCATATCTCCGTAGGGTTCCTGTTCGATTCCATGACGGTTGTATATGACCCCGGCTACGTAATCGGCTTCATCATGTTCGGTCTGCGCATGGTAATGAATGATTTTATTGCCCGTCGTATTTTCCGTCCAGAGATTCTTTTTAGGGCGGCTTTCATTATGATCAATGACGGCATTCGCAGCCCCCAGGATGGTCTTGGTGGAGCGATAATTCTGTTCCAGCTTGATCGATGCGCCTTGCGGGTAGTCACGGGTAAAATCGATGATATTGCTGATATCGGCGCCACGCCAGGCATAAATACTTTGATCGGCATCGCCGACAACACAGATATTATGCCACCGGTCAGCCAGTATTTTGGTCAACAGATACTGGGCATGGTTCGTATCCTGATATTCGTCGACGAGGATATATTGGAAACGGGACTGGTATTTTTTCCGTACCGTTTCATTTTCCTGCAGGAGCTGTACCGCCAGAAACAATAAATCGTCAAAATCAACGGCGTTGTTTTCTTTCAGCTTCTTTTCATACATCTTGTAAATATCGGCCACTTTCTGTTCATAGAAATCGCCGGCCCGGGAGGCAAAGGCCGCAGCATCCTGCAGCGCATTCTTTGCCGATGAAATCGTTCCCAGTACCGACCGCGGCGGAAATTGTTTGTCATCCAGATTGGCTGTCTTCAGGCAGTCCTTGACCAGTGTCAATTGGTCGCCGGCATCATAGATAGTAAAATTGCGGGTATAGCCGTGAAATCCATCTATTTCAAAACGCAATATCCGGGCACAAAAAGAATGAAACGTACTGATCCAGATCCGTTCTGCTTCCGTTCCGACGAGATTCTGGACACGGGTCTTCATTTCTTTTGCGGCCTTATTGGTAAAGGTAATCGCTAATATCGAATACGGTGCCACACCTTTTTCAAGCAGATACGCAATGCGGCATGTCAGTACTTTGGTTTTGCCTGAACCGGCCCCGGCCGTAATCAGAAGCGGTCCGTCCGTATGCCTGACAGCTTCCAGCTGCCGATCATTCAAAGAATCAAAAATTGGGTTCATACTTACTCCTTACGTATTACCATAAAAAGAGGCCACACCGTGATGATGGGGCCCCCTTTGTATGTTGTTATATTATTTCAAAGCGTCCAAAATAGGCGGAACAATCTGTTTTTTACGACTCATGACCTTCGGCAGGTATACTTCCTTATCGAGGACGTCTTTCCCAAAGGCAGAGCTGACAATATCATCCATGTTGCCGGCAAAAATCAGATTGGTCGATTCATCGATGATGCTGGTGATCATGAGGAACGCGGCATCATACGATTTCGCTTCACGCATCTTATCCAGGGCACTGATAAGAACCTGTTTCTGATTGAGAAGATCCGTTGTATCCATGACCTGGACTTGAGAAATCGTAAAGGTCTTATCGCCGCCGGAGAATTCTTTCATATCGTTATGGGCAATCTGATCCGGTGTCAGATCGGATACATTAGCGCCGGCTTTGAGCATTTCCATGCCGTATTTTTCCACATCGACACCTGCCAGGGAAGCCAGTTTTACAGCAGCTTCTTTATCTTCCGGTGTGCAGGTCGGAGAGCGGAATAAAACCGTATCGGAAATAACCGCTGACAACAACAATCCGGCAATTTCTTTAGGAATTGTAACACCGGCCTGTTCATACAGTCCCGTCACGATTGTAGCCGTACAGCCGACCGGTTTGAACAGGATGAAGATAGGACCGCTGGTACTGAGCGTACCACCAATACGGTGATGATCGATGACGCCGACGATATCAGCTTCTTCGCTGCCGTCAATAATCTGTTTCTTTTCATTGTGGTCTACGAGGAAGACCGGCTGTTTTTCAACGTTGGCAACACAATCGGCACAAACCATGCCGACATATTTGTCATTTTCGGTGACAACATATTTTCCTTCAGCCGGGACATCATGGCCATTATCGTTTAATTGAAAGAATTTATCCGGATCATGGGCCAGGGATTTAACAGTGTTTAATTCTTCTCCCATGACCGTCTTGATGAACTGATCTGCCAGGGCGGCTTTGTCGATGACGCCGACAAATTCACCTTTATCAGCAACCGGTGCGATTTCACTGTCATGTGCGGCAAACCACTTTGCGGCATCTTTAAGGCTGGCGTTGCAATCCAACGCGGCTACTTCCGTATGGACAGCATCCGCTACTTTAACATAAAAATCCGTTACCATAGGCTGCGGATTTACATGGAAATACTGCAATGCATATGTTGTTTCCTTATTGATTTCACCTGCACGAATAGCAACGGCATCTTTTCCCTGAAGCTGTTGCAGCTTTGCAAATGCAATAGATGAACAAATGGAATCTGTATCCGGGCTCTTATGCCCTGTAACAAAAATCTGTTTTGTCACTTGAATCACCTCATATATTAATGTATTTATGGATTTTAATTCGCTGTTGATATTATAGCATATGTTATGGCCAGTGAACAGACGCAATCCCCGCGAATGCAAAAAAACAAGAACCGGACTCGCATCCAATTCTTGTCTTTGTGTTCTTGCAGAGAATTACCGACGTTCGCGAATACGGGCAGCTTTGCCTGTTAAGCCGCGAAGGTAGTTCAATTTAGCCCGGCGGACAATACCGTGACGGACTACTTCGATTTTAGCCAGACGAGGAGAATGTACCAGGAAAGTACGTTCTACGCCAACGCCATACGAAACACGACGAACCGTGAAGGTTTCACGGAGACCGCCATGAGACCGGCCGATAACGACACCTTCAAAAATCTGTACACGTTCACGATTGCCTTCGACAACCTTTGCATGTACTTTGACCGTATCACCGGGGCGGAATGCAGGGATGTCACTGCGAAGCTGTTCTTGTTCTAACACGCTGATAATATTCATTCTTTTTTCCTCCTATGAGACATTCATGATTCCGTTGCCGCCATGTTGCAACAATCGTATTACAAGCAGAGGAATGCCTAAAATAACAATCACTATGATATCACAAAAGAACGGGCTTGTAAAGGCCTTAGATATCTCTTGTCAGGCGTCCTTCCATCTTGACGCCGTTGGGGATGAAACTGCGATTCATATGAGTAATGATATCGGCATATTCCCCTTTTTTATTCGTCGGATAGGTAACGGAAAAAGCAGTGTAACTTTTATCTTTTTCGTTAACATATAATTCATGGTAATAGGATACCTTGCCATCGGTCCAAGCGATGATATAACTGTTCTTGGTCTTGATATCCGTTGACAGTTTCGGCGAACCGTTGACGCCTACATCCATATTATACAATTCATCTACGGAAAATCCCAGGGAGTTCTTTGCAGCATACGTCGTGATGACGGAGCGGTCCTTGGGAATCTGGAAATAGCAGCCGTCGCCATTTTCAGAAACATCTGCCTGCGTTGCCGTCTTCGGGATGTCGATAGTATAGCCGAATTGGCTGTTATAGTATTGATAATAATTCTTATCGTTCGTCTTAAATACCTGAACGACTTCGACACTATCCGTATTGGAACTCTTGATAGTAAATACTTCCCCGGCAGCAGCAAATGCTGTCGTGCTTGCGATACAGGCAACGCCCATAAGAGCAACGGCAATTTTCTTCATATTCATTGGTTATCATCCTTTCTCTATATATAATATTAGAAACGCTATTGTCTCCGATAATGCAAATAATAGATGCAAGAAACTTCCTTGCATCTATTACGCATTATACCATATGTGAATTTATAAACACAAGGAGCTTCAGATGGAACGGCACGGATTGTAGGTAAATTGTGACATATTCCGTACGCCTTACGTTGATTCTGCCGTTTCCGTCCGAACATCCAATCCTAGCTTAATTTCTTGATATCTCCCAGCGGACTGATCATGCTGAATGTCAGGGTCAGCAAGTGCATACGGTTATCCCGGACAGCCGGGTCGTCATGCATGACCAGGACGTTGTCGAGGAAATCGTTGATAGCACCGATGCCTTCTGACAAGATAGCCGCTACTGCCGCATAATCATATACGGCATATTTTTGCTGTAAATTGACGGCCATCGCCTGGCAGGCACCATATAATGCCCGTTCCTGTTCCGTTTCAAAAAGAGCCGGGTCGACAGTGGTTTCTGTCGCATCTTTGATCATGTTGGCGATACGGGTAAAGGCCTGCAGCAAATCTTCTTTTTCCATCATATGGGAATCAATGAGCGCCTGTGCCCGTTTGGCAGCTTCGGCAGCATTGAGTGTATCCGAATGGAGGACGCAATCGATAATATGATAATCCATGCCTTTATCCTGGAAAATATTCTTCAACCGGAGCGTGAAATATTCATCCAGTTGTTCCATCACTTCGGCCACTTTATCCTGGTCTACATGGAGAAGCTGCAGGATAAATGCGAACGCTTCATGGCAGTTCAAATTCCAGCCTGTATCCATCAGGATATTCAGGACACCGATCGTCTGACGGCGCAATGCAAAGGGATCCTGAGAACCCGTAGGAATGAATCCCTGGCTGAACATCCCCGTAATGGTATCGAATTTATCGGCCAGTCCCAGTACTTTGCCCATCTTGCTTTGCGGCAGTTCATCGCCGGCAAACCGGGGCTGATACTGTTCGGTGATTGCTTCGGCAACTTCTTCGTTTTCACCGTCGATCAAGGCGTATTCCTTGCCCATGACACCCTGTAATTCCGTGAATTCCATAACCATCTGGGTAGCCAGATCCGCTTTGGATAACAACGATGCCCGCTGCAAGTCGGCATCATCCAATCCCAAATCCAGTTTGTGATTCAGGAAGGTCGTGATTTTTTCCAACCGCTGCGCTTTGTCATATAACGTACCCAGGCCATCCTGGAATACGATTTTTTTCAATTTTTCCGTATAATCGACGAGATGATGTTTCTTGTCTTCTTCAAAGAAGAATTTAGCATCATCCAGACGGGCCCGCAGCACGCGTTCGTTGCCGTGCTGTACCGTTTCCAGATGATAGTCATCGCCGTTGCGGACCGTCAGGAACAAGTTCATCAGGCTGCCGTCTTTAGCCCGCATGGGGAAATACCGCTGATGGTCTTTCATCGGCGTGATGATAGCAGCTTCGGGAAGTTGTAAGAATTCTTCATCGAACCGGCCGCACAGAGCTGTCGGGTATTCGACGAGGTAAATGACTTCTTCCAGCAGATCTTCATCCATGATCATGGTGCCGCCCTTTTCTTCTTCCAGCTTTTTGAAGCCGGCGAGGATCATGGCCTTCCGTTCTTCCGGATCGACGATGAGGAAATGGTCTCTGGCCGTCTGGATATAATCGGCCATGGACGGGATTTCAAAATCACCGCTGCCGAGGAAACGATGGCCGCGGCTCATGTTACCGGATTTTACATTGGCGATTTCAAAAGGAACTACCGCCGTTCCGTACAATGCCACGATCCAGCGCAGCGGGCGGACGAAATGGAAGTCCAGTGCGCCCCAGCGCATGCTCTTGGGGAAACTCAGCGA
>JALCDF010000035.1 GCA_022641375.1 Megasphaera sp.
AATAAAAAGCAATATGACATTACAAATGTATCAAATAACAGATAATCATTTTCAAATAAAAATTTATGTAAATTACTCTTGATTTTTTCAAAATTCTTTGTTATAATTACAGAATAACAAATAACATTTATTTATTAGTAGTTGATAAATTTTAACAACTACTTGAGTCATAATATTTGTTACACTATGAGTATTTTACATATTTAGGAGGTAATACTAATGAAAAAATTTGTATGCGGTATCTGCGGTTATGTATTTGAAGGTTCTGAAGCTCCGGTTAAATGTCCACAATGTGGCGCTCCCAGAGAAAAATTTACAGAATTAGTCGCTGGAATCAAAAATTATGCTGATGAACATCGCGTTGGTGTTGCCAAAGGTGTTGATGAACGCATCCTCGAAGGCCTGCATCTTAACTTTACCGGTGAATGCTCCGAAGTCGGCATGTATCTCGCCATGAGCCGCGTCGCTGACCGCCAGGGTTACCCGGAAGTAGCAGAAGCATATAAACGCATCGCTTTTGAAGAAGCAGAACATGCTGCTAAATTTGCTGAACTTCTCGGTGAAGTCGTATCCGATGACACGCAAAAAAATCTTGAAATGCGTGCTGCTGCTGAACAAGGTGCCTGTGCAGGAAAAATGGACATTGCCAAATTAGCTAAACAATTGAATTTGGATGCCATCCATGATACCGTTCATGAAATGGCAAAAGACGAAGCCCGCCATGGCCGCGTCTTTGATGGTCTCCTGAGCCGTTACTTCGGTAAATAAAATTTAGTTTCTTCCTAAAAAAGTCCGCATATACTATATGCGGGCTTTTTTTATCACAGATATGATATAATAAAATTAATTTTAAAAGGAGGCGATAATCATGAAATCATTATGGTACACCCTGTTCCTGACTTTCGCTCTGGCAGCAGGAACAACGCTGTCCCTGGCCGGAGACTATACTGCCTGGCATGATTCCCGGTATACGTTTACATCCAATCAGATCTTATACGCTGCACCGATGGATACGGCAGCTGTCAATCTGGACAGTCCTGTAAAAGAACGGGTACTGCAAGATTATTATTTTCAAAAAGCACATGCCACAAAAGACAGGACCATCATAACCGCACCACTCCCTGCTCAAAGCGCACAGCTCCCCGCAGCTCCGAATTCAGTCGAAGCTGCTCATATCTCATCAACCGATCCGGCCCGTGCTGTTACAGACCCCTCTACAAATGCTGTGGCCGCGAAAGCAAAGGCTGAAGTACCTGCAACAACCCCTCCGATCAAAGCCGCCGCATCTGTCGCTGAACAAGAGGCGACTGTAACGATTCCTCCCGCAGCTTTTGATGCCAAAGCCAATCTGTATATCACCTCTCAAATCCTGCAATATCGTGTTACCTCTCAATTCGTACCGGCACATACCGACTGGGTCAGTCGTGATGTAACTGACTATTATTATGATAAGAACGGCCATCCTCACTCTTTCACCCGCACGATAGACTATCCCGAATACGTACCTGATACCTATGTCCCACATGCTACTGTTCATGTACGTTTCAATATATATGATACTAAGACAGGGAATCTCGTTTTTTCCAGTGAAGATAATCGGACACGCACTGGCTCATCGGGCGATCTGGTATCGATATATAAACGGATTGTCGACCGCTTTTTCAAGAACCTGTCAAAATTAGAATAACCGTCTGTATGGAATCAAAAAACGACTTGATTTTTATAATCAAGTCGTTTTTCAATGTTTGCGCCGCCACCAGATAAATCCATATATGGCTGCCACACATATACTTAAAATAAGAAGACGGCCCCAATGTTCCTGAATGCGCAATAAATCATGGCCCAGCCATACTTCGACGATAACCGCCGGAATCTTGCCAAAAACATTCGCTATGAAATGATCTTTGTACGATATATGGCTTAATGCGCTGAATGCCGTAACCACTACATTCGGTGAATAGGGTATAGCCCGTCCAAACATAATCGTCTTGATACAACTATATGAATCCAGTTTCTCCAACATATTGCTGCGGCTAATTACTTTCTTAGCCTGCGTACGCAATAATGTACGAGTCAGCCTGAAACTGATTTCTATGCCGACAACTTCTCCTATCCAGGAAATAATAATGCCCGGGATAAGACCAAAAATAACACCGTTCACGGTTAGAAAAGGAATAGACGGCAGACCGATTGCATTGACAAAGGCAATCATAAAAATACTGACCCCTATGGCAGCAAAACCAAAGGAAGCAATATAATCAGCTAACCCGTCTAAATCCCCTTCAACCGTAAGTCGCCACATCGTCGTGTAAAAATCCGGCAACAATACTTGTATCGCTAAAAAAACAACAGCAACACCGGCTACTCCTCCTATACGAAGCAGCCATCCTAATTTTTTATCAGTCATACAAATTCTATCCTCTTATAATTAAATTCAATGCTTTTCATTATACTGTATCTTCCGATTCTTTGTACGACGTCAGTTTTACTTTTTCCACCTTGCCCATATTTTGGCTCATATAAATGAATTGTTCCATTTTTTCCAACGCCAGACCGCTGTCAATAATGCGCCGTGCCATCGTAATCCCGCCTTCCCATGTCAGGGCTTTGCCCCCCACATAAAGACCAGCACCAGCATTCAGCAATATTGCCGTACGACGCGGTCCCTTTTCTCCCCGCAGGACCCGACGGGTCATGGCAGCATTTTCTCTGGGAAAACCGCCGCGAAGATCTTCTATGCCACAACGAGGCAGGTTGAATTGTTCCGGACTGATTTCATACGTTGAAAATCCTTCTTCCGTAAATTCACATACCGTCGTTTTAGCAGCCGCTGAAATTTCATCGGTCCCATCCTGGCCATAAACGACCATACCGTGAATCACGCCCAGATTAGCCAGGACATGAGCCATGGGTTCGACTAAGGATAGTTTGTTTACGCCAAGGATTTCCCGGGTCGCATGAGCCGGATTGGTCAATGGCCGTAAGACATCGAAAATCGTAGTAATTCCTAATTGTTCCCGCACTACATCGATACGTTTCATCATGTAGTAGTAATATCGCGTATAAAAATAACAAATGCCTATTTGACGCAGCATATCCAGACAGCTTTCCGGACTCAGAAAAATATTTACTCCCAGCGCTTCCAGCATGTCTGCCGAACCACTTCGCGACGTCTTGGCCCGGTTGCCATGCTTGGCTACGAGGACTCCGCCAGCCGCAATAACAATCGCTGCCGTTGTCGAAATATTAAACGTCTTCGCCTTGCCGCCGCCGGTGCCGACGATATCAAACAAATCGCCTTCACAACTGACCTGAAGACTATGCTTCCGCATCGTCTGAGCAAAGGCAGTCATTTCTCTTTCTGACGGGCCTTTTGTCTCCATCGCCGCTAAAAAAGCTCCCAAAGGTACATCAGAAATAGTTCCGTCCATCATTTGATCCATGAGATAGGCACTTTCTCTGCCGGTCAGATTATTCCCGTGAACGACCTTATCTAATAAACTTTTCAGCATACCCGCCACCCCCTAAGCATACCCTGTCAAAAGCATTAACGTATTTATGCATTATACATATATTCATTATACCATAGGTAAAGTTAGGTGAGTAGTTTTGTTTTGATATAGCCCGTCGATACAAAAATAGTTCATTCATCTACTCTGCTGTCTGAGCATACATATTTTTTGATTCATCTGCTGTTCATCATAAAACACTTTTTCCAGGCAAAGCCCTTGCGCCGGAGCTGTCGCTCCCAGCTGTTTACGATTCCGTCCCGCCAGTATAGCACCCAGCCGCTGCGGTGTCAGACGATGTAAGCCCAGGTCTGTCAAACCGCCGGCAATGTTGCGCACCATATGGTACAAAAAACCATCGCCTACCACATCAATATGGATAACGGCTCCGTCCTGTCGAAATGTAATCGCATGCATTGTCTTGACCGGATTCATCGGCGTCGTATTCTGTCCTTCAAACGCAGAAAAATCATGCGTCCCCAGCAGTAGATCCGCTCCGGCCTGCATCGCCCTTATATCAAGAGGCTTGCGTATGAACCAGGCATATCGCAACAAAAAAGGATCATGGACCATACTATTGACAATAGAATATCGATACCACTTGCCCGTATTATCGTGGCGCACACTAAACCGATCCGGCATTTCCCGCGCTGATAAAACCGCAATTTCCGGTGGCAGATACCCTTTCATCGCATACGGAATCCGGTCGGTGGGAATAGACCCTTCCCCATAAAAATTGACAACCTGACCGCGGGCATGGACACCCGCATCAGTACGAGCCGCCCCATAAATGGTAATCGTACTGCGGAAAATCACTGATAATGCCTGCTCCAGACAACGCTGAATGGATGAGGCATTCGTCTGGCGCTGAAAACCATGAAAATCTGTACCGTCATAAGCAACAGTCAGACAGATATTCTTTTTCATCAGAGCCACCGCATAGCTGCCAAAACAGCCGTTACTGACAATACCGCTGCCATCGCAATCCCATCCCGATAGGTATAAGACAGTTCATTCATCCTCGTCCGTCCTTCGCCGCCACGATAGCAGCGGGCTTCCATGGCCGTAGCCAAATCATCAGCCCGACGAAACGCACTGACAAAGAGCGGCACCAATAATGGTACCATATTTTTACCACGCTGCCACAAGCTGCCGCTGGTAAAATTAGCACCTCTGGCCGTCTGTGCTTTCATAATGCGATCTGTTTCTTCCAGGAGGGTCGGAATAAACCGCAACGCAATGGTCATCATCATAGCCAATTCGTGAGCTGGTACCCCGATACGTTTAAAAGGATTCAGTAAATGTTCAATCCCATCGGTAAGAACAATCGGGGATGTCGTATAGGTCAGCAACGAAGAAAATACAATCAGGTATACGAGACGTGCCGTCATAAGACTCCCTTGGTAGAGACCTTCTTTGGTAATATGAAGAAAGCTGAACTGCCAAATAACTTCGCCGGGAGTCGTAAAGATATGGATTCCCATCGTAAAGACGATGATAATCCACAATGGCTTCAGGGATTTCATGATCAATTTAGCCGATAGTTTTGAAATAACAAAATTTAAAATGACAAATGCCGTTACCAGTCCATAAGATGCTAATGAATCAGCAAAAAAAATCGCCACGATAAAAATCATCGTTGCCATGATCTTTATCCGGGGATCCAGTTTATGCAGGAAGGACGTTCCCGGAAAATATTGACCCAGTGTAATATCAGTGAGCATTTTTATTCCTCCCCAGATACTCATAAATGGAAGCTGCCCCTTCTTTAACGGAACGGACCCGGTCATTGACCTGCAATCCCCGGGACTGTAAATATTGAAGGACCCCGGTTACCGGAGGCACCGATACACCCGCCTGGTGAAGTTCACCCTGGCAGGTAGAGAATATTTCCAGCGGTTCATTATCCAGTACTACTTCCCCATGACTCAGGACCAACAGACGGCTGGCCAGACGGGAAATATCTTCCATATTATGGGATACGAGGATACAGGTAATATCCTTTTCTTTATGCCAGGCCTGAATTTCCGAAAAAATTTCCCGCCGTCCTACCGGATCCAGGCCAGCTGACGGTTCGTCAAGGATCAGATAAGACGGATGAATGGCAATGACCCCGGCAATCGCAACCCGGCGCATCTGCCCGCCGCTCAGGCGAAACGGTGACCGGTCCGCATATGTTTTATAATCAAGGCCTACAAAATCCATGGCTTCGCGGACCCGTTCTTCGATTTCTGTTTCGCTGAGACCAAAATTACGAGGCCCGAACGCAATATCTTTGGCAATGGTTTCCTCAAAAAGCTGATATTCCGGGTACTGGAATACCATGCCGACCTCATGACGTACAGCCATCGCTTCTTTTGTCTTCAACGCCAAATCCATTCCATCGACCGTAACGGTCCCTGTCGTCGGATGAATCAAACCATTCAATAACTGTACAAATGTCGACTTACCGGAACCGGTATGACCAATGATACCGACGAATTCACCTTCATGGATTTCTATATTCGTTTCATGGAGCGCATTCTTTTCAAAAGGCGTGCCCACGCCATAGGTATACGTCACATGATCTAACTTAATTGACATAATGCGTCTCCTAATTCTTCTTTGGTAATAATATCTGCCGGTAGATCTACTCCCTGCTTTCGCAGGCGCGCAGCTAATTCGGCCGCAACAGGTACGTCAAGACCTATGTGTTTCAGTGTATCGACATGCGTAAAAACATCTCGCGGAGCTCCGTCCATTTTCAGCTCGCCTTTATTCATCACGACGACCCGGCCGGCCTGTACAGCCTCTTCCATAAAATGGGTGATGATAATAACGGTAATTCCCTCTTTGTTCAACTGCAGGATCGTATCCATTACCTCTTTACGACCGATGGGGTCCAACATCGCCGTTGGTTCATCCAATACAATACAAGTAGACTGCATGGCCAAAATACCCGCGATGGCAATGCGCTGTTTTTGACCGCCGCTTAACAGATGTGGTCCATGCTTAGCATATATACTCATGTTGACACGTTTTAAAGCATCACTGACACGATGTCTGATTTCCTCAGATGGCACTCCCAGATTTTCCGGACCAAAGGCCACATCTTCTTCCACCACAGCAGCGACGATTTGGTTATCCGGATTTTGGAACACCATACCTACCTGCTGACGAATATTCCATATATTATCCGGATTATCTGTCCGCATGCCACAAACTTTACAAGTACCGTCTGTCGGCGTAAGAAGAACATTGAAATGTTTTGCCAATGTTGATTTGCCGGAACCGTTAGTTCCGATAATAGCAACAAATTCTCCCGGTTCGATTGTCAAAGATACATCTTTGACAGCGTATACGGTCTGACCATCTTCATCTTCGTAGGTGTGACTCATATGGTCCAATTGTATCATAGGTATGCTCATGACCTATCTCCTTAATAGATTTGATTAGCAATATATTATACCCTGTTTATCCCTGCTTGTAAAATAAAGGTGTCACTTCGAAAGTAGCTGATATCAAAAACCGGCTCATCGCTAAAACCAGAAGCTGCCGATCTGATAGACTATAAATGTAAGGATCCAGGCTACTGCAATCTGAAAAACTACTGAACAGGACGTCCATTTCCAGCTATGCGATTCCGCATGAATAGTAGCGATGGTTGCCGCACAAGGTATATACAACAACGAAAAAAGCATCATGCAATATGCATTGAGAGGCGTAAATCCAACCTGTCCCATCGTCCCTGCCAATGCTGCCAGTGCTGTCGCCGAGTTAATATTCACACCGTCAAACAGAACTGCGAAACTCGATACGACAACTTCTTTTGCTGAAATCCCGGCAATGAGCGCCAATGAGATTTGCCAATATCCCAAACCGATAGGTGCAAAAAAGGGAACGACAGCCTTGCCTATAAGCGCACCAAAACTGTCCGCCATCACTCCATATCCTTCAGGACCAAAATTTAAGATAAACCACATGATAATCGAAGCGGCAAAAATAACAGTACCAGCACGGCTTAAATAGTCTTTTACTTTTTCCCAGACATAAATATATACTGTACGGACACTGGGCCGTTTATATTCTGGAAGCTCAATGAGCAACGCATTGTCTGTCGCCTGTTTCTTAAAAAGGTTCATGATAAGAAGCGCCGCTAACGCGACAACGATGCCGATAATATACATAGAATAGGCTATAATCATTGCCTTATCCGGAAAAAACATCCCCGAAAAAAGAATGTAAATAGGTAATCTGGCACTGCAGGACATAAACGGCGTCACTAACATCGTACGATACCGGTCCGTCTTATTTTCCAACGCCCGCGAGGCCATAATGGCCGGCACACTGCACCCAAATCCCAGGATCATCGGAATAAAAGCCCGCCCGGACAACCCCAGGCGGTTCATGACATCATTCATAATAAAGGCCACTCGGGACATGTACCCGCTGTCTTCCAATAGTGCCAGCGAGAAAAACAAAATACAAATGTTGGGTAAAAATGTCAGGATACCGCCAACACCGGCGATGATACCATCACAAACCAGGGAGATAATCATATCATCCGCTCCCAAAGCAGTCAAGCCGGCTGTTGCTCCAGTCGACAGTAAATCAATGGCTCCTTCAAAATATTTTTGCAGGACATTGCCCACAAAAAAGGTCAGGAAAAAAACGACGGCCATAATGGCCAGGAACAGTGGTATACTGAGCCAGCGGTTTGTCAGTAGCCGGTCGGCATAATCCGTTGCCGCCGCCTTTTCAGCCTGATTGACGACACATTCATGAATAATTTCTTCGATAAATGCATATTTCTGGCTGATGATATCAGTTTCATAACTCCGGTCAATGACCCCGGCCGTATCATCAATGGGAAACCTTTGGGTGATTTCCTGGTCTTTTTCCAACAACTTCAATGCATGCCAACGGTGATTGTAAATTTGAGGATATTTTTTATGAAGCATATCCCGCACGGCATCAATTTTATCTTCCAATGTATCACTGTATACCATCGCAAATTCATGATGATGATTATGACGATGACGCGTTTTATCCGAATGGTTATGGATCAGTCGATCAGGACGGACATGCCCTTTGTGATGGATTGCCGCATGGAGCAATATACTCAAGCCCCGCTGTTTCAATGCCGACACGGGAATAACCGGCACGCCCAGCATTTCCGGCAACCGGTGTAAATCGATTTCCATCCCTCTTTTTTCAACAATATCCATCATATTCAGCGCTATGACAACCGGTTTTCCTAATTCCAGTAATTGCAGCGCCAAATACAGATTACGTTCCAATGCTGACGCATCGACAACGTCGACAATGACATCGACCTCATCACTAAGGATGAAATCCCGGGACACCTGTTCTTCCATGGTATAACTGGTCAGGCTATAGGTCCCAGGAAGATCGATGAGATGAAGATATACTCCATGGGATTCGATTGCCCCTTCTACCTTTTCTACCGTAACACCGGGCCAATTCGCTACCTTCAAATTTGCTCCGGTATAGGCATTAAACAAAGTCGTTTTGCCGCAATTCGGATTGCCAATAAAGGCAATGGTCATTTCTTTTTTCGTATTTTTCTGTCCCGGCTTTACGGCCGCAGCCCTGGAACTGTCGGACTTCTGTTGTCCTTCTGAATTCATATTTCCTGACTCCTTACTTCAATCCTCGATGAAATCCCTTTTCCTAAAGCCAGACGTGTGCACCGCATTTTAATTATCAGTGTACCCTGATTTTTATTATTTAAAACAGTGATTGATGTCCCCTTGATCATTCCTAATGCCTGTAACCGTTTTTCTGTCTTTTCCGGCAAATGCAGGCATTCTATAATATATATATGTCCTGCTATACTCCTGTCTAATGTCATTATGTCTCTCCTAACGCATCCGTTCCGGACCGTACGCATTATCGCCGGGGGTACCTCTGACTGTAAACAAGCCTAAAAATGACACTGCTGTAATAGACTGAAATGCTGTTGCCCCAATATCCCAACCCATGACGGGAGCAATATAACTAAACATATAGCAGCCAAAAGGAATGATAAATAAAGCTCCCGATTTGTTGATATCATGACACCGCCGCGTCCCCAATGAACACATGGACCAAAGAACAGGAATAAGCAAAACAAAAAAGATAATGGCAAAAAGTATCGCATATTCCATTTTCCCGATCAGTATCGCTTCCACAAAACGGCTATACAGGATCATCGAGAAAAATACTTGGACAAATATAAGTATCAGCATGCGCAAAATAAACGGACGACGTTGGATCCGGCCTCGAAAGCTAAAATATTTGGCTTTTAAATCTGCAAAATTACGAAAACTTACCGAACTGCTTCCTCCCGGGCCAACCGGCATTGACAGTCCTTTATGAATACGGGCCGAACTCTGCGACCGCTTTTTTAATTTAATTTTCTTATGCTGTGCCATACATACCTCCTGAAAAGAATATCTAATACCATTCTTCATGTTACCATATTATGAGCTGTGACTCAAATTATTTTATGCAATTTATGATATAATACAAAGATATCATACGTTTAAACAAAAAGGAGATCATTCTATGGAAACTTTTACATGCAAAGGGCTTACGGGTTCCGAAGGACTATTCACTTTTAATTTTTTCTGTGAATCTCTTATCAGCTCTCTCCACACGTTACTTCATATCATGGAGGATAATCAGTTGGATGTGCCGGAAAAAACGGCAGAATTACCTGATGCCCTTGCAGAAATGGGCACCAATTTATTAGAAGACTACGGTAAGGATCAGCTCGATTTAAATCGCTTCCAACAGGAAATACTCGATTTTTATGATCTGGCCTTCAGCGTCAGTGACGAAATGGCCCCACTCATCATAAAAGGCGGCGATGATCTGCAATATTACTATTCAATTTATATTCAGGGCATTAACCTTTTATTTCCTAATATGCTCCACAGTCTGGTCCATGATTTCCCGGCAACTATGGACCCGCATCCATTCATGGAAGCAATAAGCAAAGCATTCGCCAATATCGCCGGCAGTAAATAACCAAAAATATAAACGGTTGTTAGTTCTTCACAAAATAAATGGCACCTCAGATACCAGCTGGCATGCTGCTATCTGAGGTGCCATTTTAATGTATTTTGAACAACAACCGTTTTTTTTACGGGTTATTTTAAAATGAAAAAGTAAGCAAACGATACTGCGGCAACAAGGAAGCGATAGTATGCAAAGGAAGCCAGTGTCGATTTATTCAGGAATTTCAAAAACCATAATACAGAAATATAGGCTACCACAAACGCTACCACGAATCCAATAGCAATCATTACCAAATCATTACCATTTAAATAAGACAGACTTTTCAGTAAATCATAAATACAGGCTACGAACATGACCGGCACGGCAATGATAAAAGAGAAATCCGCTGCTGCTTTACGGCTGACGCCAAGGAACAAGCCGCCGGCAATGGTAGACCCAGACCGTGAAAAACCAGGCCATAAAGCACAAATCTGGAATGCCCCGATGAGAAACGCCTGCATGATAGTCATCTTTTCTACATCATCGCAAACAACACGCATACGAGCTTTTTCTGCCGCCAGCATAAATAAGGCCCCGATAATAAGTCCGATAATAACTGTACTGGTTGAAAAAAGGTAAGTCTTAATAGCATGATGGGCAAAATACCCGATTCCCATGACCGGAACAATGCCCGCCGCGACATGAGCCAGGGTCAGCCCCGTATCTTTACGGAACCAATTTTCCCGGCGCAACAAATTCCAACAGCGATACTGTCTTGCCATGCGAATAAATTTTTCCTTATATATGACGAGGACCGATAAAATAGCACCCAACTGAATGAATACTTCAAATACTCCTGCCCTGGGACCGTTAAACCCAAGCATATCCCCGACAAGAATCATATGTCCTGTCGAAGAAACAGGAATATATTCTGTTACCCCTTCGACAACCCCTAACACTACTGCAATTATATAATCATCCATGAATCCGTACTCCTTCTCTAAACTGCTTGCACAATACACGCATTATACCATATAATTTCATAGAAAAAAAGATAATATGCCGATGAAAATGGTTAAGGTGAGTATACACAATAATAATAAACAATCCATAAATAATGATTTAAAAAAAATGAACAGCCATGAATACTATCACTTCATGGCTGTTCTACGTAAACAAAATCCGGTTTAATCGAGACTAATTACATGATTGGGATTATCAACAGTAAACTTTGCATACTTTGGATCCCCGTTATGTTCAAAGTACAAGGTATTGCCTTCCAGGCTGCCTCGCCAACTGACAATAATCGGGCATTCGCGACTTAAATCTTTTAACATCTGTACTGGATTCAAGTTCAGGATTGGAGCAAATAAAAATTCCACATTATCAATCATAACAACACGCGCATTGAGTCGGTGGATTGCTGTCGAAATCAAAGAAATCGCTTTTTCCGGACGGTCAGCCCGGGGAATTTCTAAGAATTTATCATCGAACAATTCCTTGGCCTCGCAAATTTTCCACCCATCTTGAAAGGTTAATTCACGAATTAATTTGCTCTTGCCGGAACCGGGACCGCCAATCAATATGAGCAACTTTTCATTTTCTTGTGCAATGTACTTCCACCGTTTTAAAACATCTGCATCTGTAACCATCAAAATCACCTTCATCTGCTAATATTATTTATATTCATTATACTGGAATTATACCATATAAGTAAAGCGTTTTTATTATATTAATTTAATACATCGTCCTATTGTCCATACTATTATCTCAATCCATATCGTGACATCGGGTCCTGCAAAGCAGTAATAGGGCCCGTAAGCAGTATCACATCATCTACATATTGCTCGTTATGCTTCACTACAAAAACAAGGGAAACGCCTTTCTGGAATGGACTGTCATAATAATAGGCATCAACAGATTTATCCGCTTCCGGTCCTATTTCCACCCTGTCCGGATGGCCATACAATGCCAAAACCGTAGAAATATGATATCCCAACGTGGCACCGCGGCTCGTATATCCATTGTTGGTCAATAAAAATACTTTGGCAACGTTACTGCGACGATCTACTTCTACCCCATAATCACCATACAGCCAAAAATCATTGCCATGGCGTTTCACCAGACTATTCCACATATTGTACTTATTCGGCTGAAACGGTTTGCCGATGCCAAATCCCATCAGTGTGAAATCCCTTTCCAGCCGCTTATTTTTATCAGGAGCAACCATCCCGGTTACATACGGATATCGCGGCGGCATCAGTGCTACCCGTTCTATCTTCCGATTGCCAAGAGCAAATACCATCATATCATGACCATTAGGATTCATATAAACAAAATAGTACACATTCGCATCTGCATCACGCAGTATATCCGTAGGTATACCAAATTGCCGCACCAATACTTCTGCCGAATATTTCAGATGGATATCACGGCTCATAACGATATCCTGCCCTTTTGCCAAAAAGGCGGAATCAACACCGATACGAACAGCCTTGCGTTCTCCCACCGTCTGTTTCAGGATGGGCATCGTATCGTTGCGTATAATGAACCATATGTCTAAATTGGTATCATCATACCGCATGGTCGTAAAATGACTGCTTTGTGAATATTTAGACGGTGTACCGAAAATCCGCTTTACCTTTTGCATCGCATCTCCGCTGCGAATGCTGCCAATAAAAAAGTCGCCAGGCTGCAAAGGAGAAATTGTCAGGGTGTCCAAATTATTGACATATGCTGTCACCGTACTATCGGACCACATTTTAATGGGATTGTCTTTAGAAGCAGGTGTTTTCGCTGTCGTTGAGGTAGCTCCTGCTTTGCCGGTTTCTTCGCCGCTTTGATTTTTTACATCTGCTGTTTTAGCATTACCATGGTCTGCCGTGTCCAAAGCAGTATGTTTTTTTTCTTTCTGCGTCGTTTTTTTCGACACCGGTGCGGTATTTCCCACCGTGCCCGATATGTTGGATGGATCAGTTACAGCAGGATCAGCAGGCTGATCCGTCATTTCCACCGACTGTGGAATCGGCATCATCAATAAATCCCCAATATCCGCAGCATTAGACAGCCCGGTCAAGGAAACACCTATTGCAAAACTGACTAAAAATCCCTTGTAGTTCATGATATCCCTCCTTCTGGGGATGGATGTGTAAAAAACACCCTTCGAAAAACAACTTCAAAGGGTGTCCCATACGTATTATTGTTCCGGACGGCAAAGCGGGAACAACAAAACATCGCGAATAGACGCACTGTTGGTCAGGAACATCACCAGACGATCAATGCCAATGCCCAGTCCACCTGTCGGCGGCAACCCATATTCCAAGGCACGGCAGTAATCTTCATCCATCTGATGTGCTTCATCATCGCCCCGTTCACGTTCTTTCATCTGTTCGATGAAACGATTGCGCTGGTCAATCGGATCATTTAATTCTGAAAAGCCATTCGCCAGTTCACGGCCATAGATAAATCCTTCAAACCGATAAGTCAGGAGAGGATTATCCCGATCTTGCTTCGTAAGAGGTGAAATTTCTAAGGGATGCCCCGTAATAATGGTCGGCTGAATAAGATTTTCTTCAACATAGTTTTCAAAACAACCATTGATAATTTTACCAATGCCATCGAATTCACCGTATTCAACATGGAGCTTATCCGCTATAACACGAGCTTCTTCGACAGTTTTAACAGCCGCGAAGTCTTCGCCGGTAAATTTCTGTACCGCTTCGATCATCGTCATCCGATTCCATGGCGGCGTCAAATCAATTTCTTTGTCGATATACGTAATCTTCGTGGTTCCGTAAAGCATCTTACATAATTCAGCTACCATATTTTCCGTGATTGAAATAACATCTTCTAAATCACCATAGGCCTGATATAATTCTACCGTCGTAAATTCCGGATTATGCCGCGTATCAATGCCTTCATTCCGGAAACAGCGGTTCATTTCATAGACTCGTTCCAACCCACCGACTAAGAGACGTTTTAAGTGAAGTTCCGGCGCAATCCGCAAATAAATATCCATATCCAATGCATTGTGATGTGTCTTGAACGGACGAGCCGCAGCTCCGCCGGCAATGGTATGGAGCATCGGAGTTTCTACTTCCAAAAACTGGCGTTCATCTAAATATTTACGGATACCTTTGACAATCTGAGAACGCTTGATGAATGTATCTTTTACTTCAGGATTTACGATAAGGTCCAGATATCTCTGACGATACCGCGTTTCCTTATCGGTAAGGCCATGGAATTTTTCCGGCAAGGGCCGTAAAGACTTGGACAAAAGAGTCCATTTTTCTACACGAATCGTTGTTTCCCCTGTATGAGTAACGAATACTGTGCCTTCAACCCCAACAATATCACCGATATCAAGAAGTTTAAACAATGCATAGGAATCTTCTCCCAGGATATCCTTACGAAAATAAAGCTGGATTTCACCGCTCAAATCACGAAGAACACAAAAAGCGGTTTTCCCATGACGGCGGATAGCCATCAAACGGCCGGCTACATTCACAATGGTTTCATCTTTTTCAAAATCAGCTGCCTGCGTCTTAACTTCTTCAGCATGATGAGTCCAATTATATTTTTGGCCATACGGGTAAATACCAGCATCAATGAATTCCTGCATTTTTTCCCGGCGTACCTTCATTTGATCATTTAATTTTTCTTCTTCTACAATCGGTGTTTCTTGTTTCGTATCCGACATTCCTTATTCCTCCTATTCTGCGTCAGGCGGCAAGATACGGTATTTCAATTCCCCTACCGGCGCTTTAACGATAACGACAACGGGGTTTGCCTTGCTGATATTCTGCCCCAAAATAGCTTTTCCTACAGGAGATTCATTAGAAATTCGGTTATTGAACGGATCCGCTTCTGCTGTCCCTACAACAGTATAGTCAAACCGATCCCCTGTTTCTATGTCTTCCAAAATAACTTTAGAACCAAGACGGACTTTAGCTGTGCTGTCATTGGATTCTTCAATGATTTTAGCTGTGCGGATTTTGCCTTCCAATTCGGCGATATGGCCTTCAATTCGAGCTTGTTCATCCTTTGCGGAATCATATTCAGCATTTTCGCTCAAATCGCCTAAGGCGATTGCTTCTTTGATACGTTGCGATATTTTAATACGATCAACGGATTTTAATTGTTCCAGTTCCGTTTTTAATTTTTGAAATCCTTCTTGCGTTATGAGTGTTTCTGTAGCCATATCAAATACTCCTTTTTGAGATGATAACAAATAGAAATAGTGTCAAGGTATCTTGGCACTATCTGGTTGTTTCTATTTTACCGTAACTTTAATTATATTCGTATATTTCTGGTATGTCAATAAAATAAGGTCTGCCGACCAACTCAGGTTTAAAGACTGACAGTATGCAATATATCCGTAACCGCTTCCCTAAATTCCCCGGGATTTTGAGCCCGATTAATTCGTTCACGTAATGAAGCCGATCCGTACATGCCTTTCGTATACCATGACGCATGCGAACGCATTTCTCGTAACGCTGTATATTCTCCCTTGTATTCAATCAGTGCCTGGAAATGTTCCAAGACCTGTTTATATCGTTCTGCCGGACTGGGAGGTGCCATTTGCTGCCCTGTTTGTAAATAATATCTGATTTGGGGAAATATCCAGGGATTGCCCTGCGCACCCCGGCCGACCATGATTGCCTGACAGCCGGTCTGCAGCAGCATTGCCGCTGCTGATGGCCCGTCAATGATATCCCCATTCCCGATGACAGGAATCGAGACTGCCTCCACAACCCGTTTAATCTTTCCCAGATCCGCCTTGCCTCTGTAAAACTGTTCCCGCGTACGGCCATGGACAGTAATTGCCGCCGCACCGGCTTGTTCAGCCCGCCGGGCCAGTTCCGGTGCTGTAAATGACTGATCATCCCAACCGGTACGCATCTTAACCGTAACCGGAATGGAAACAGCCCTGACAACTGCTGCGATAATGGCTTCCGCCCGGGGCAGGTCCTGCATAAGAGCCGAACCTTCTCCATTTTTAACTACTTTTTTTACAGGACAGCCCATATTGATATCAACGATATCAGCACCGGCTTCTTCCACTACGGCAGCCGCCTGTGCCATGGTGGCCGGTTCTGCACCAAAAATCTGCATGGATATGGGGTGTTCCCGTACATCAATGTGCAACATCTCTTGTGTATGCGCATTATGATACCATAACCCTTTATCACTAATCATTTCCGTACATACCAGGGCCGCCCCATAGCGGCGGGCAATAACCCGGTACGGCATGTCACAGACGCCGGCCATGGGCGCTAAAATAACGGGAATATCCAGATGAACCGGTCCGATTGATACCGCTTTAACAATTGCGTTCATAAATAATACGTAATCCTTCCAATGTTAACATTGGTTCAACGACATCGATAGATTTAGTCGCCGGAGAAATAACCACAGCCAATCCGCCTGTCGCCACTACTTTAGCC
>JALCDF010000036.1 GCA_022641375.1 Megasphaera sp.
CAGCACGGCCGCTTGTTGCGACGGACAGACAAAGAAGTCCGGACGTATTCGCTGCTTCAGCCGTAGAGGACACTGGTTGCGACAAAATGCCTACTGGACAGAGACACATTGCAGTGGTTAAACGCTTTTTCATTTTCCATGCCGTCTAATCATGAGTGAAAATAATCCTTTACTTTTATTTTTTGTATTGTTATAATGAGACATATAGAAACTGATTTCACAACAAAATAATAGTGACTTGCAGTCTGAATTTTCTGCGCGAGAGAGCCTTAAATGACCGCTGAAGAGGCAAAATCGTCAGGTTGTCCCCTGACCATTGAAACTTTCAAGCAAAAGGAACGCAGAAAATCTGCACTCTGAAAGTGAATATAGTAACACAGCAGGGGTTACTGACAGAGAGGAAACGACAATGTTGTCCAATTACGTTGGACACATATCGTTTCCTCTTTTTGTATCCGGCTATGGCTGACAGAGTTGTAGACATAAAAAGATGACAGCACGGTATCTTCCGTCGAAATACTCGGCGGTTTAAGTACGCAGGTCAGGAGAGCGGTCGATATCCCAGACCAGCGGCGACGTGCGGAAGCACTCATTGCAATCAGAAAGGAGGCGTGTCATGGAATTCCGGATTATCACCAATAATCCTGCTGTCCAGCAAACGTGTGAAAAAGACTGCACCATTGAATTTCATACCGAAACGTATATGGACGTGTTAGTACGTGTGCGCGGCTTAGTACAACAAGGCTGCAAACTCTTGTCACATCCCTTGTCAGGGAGCGTCAAGCCGAACGAAACGCCATATAAGTCGGTCATGGTATCAGTAAAGGCCGGTCCGTCTGTCGATACAGAATCGGAACTCATCATTGAGGAATGCATCACAGCGTGCCGCAAATTTGCTGATTTGCATCGGCAATGGACAGATAGTGTTTTGCGTGATTTCCAATACATTGATTATACGCTTATTTCCAGCGCGATTGCTTCGGCAAAAGAGTTGGGCTGATGGACAATGCAGTGACTTCCGTATGAAATCTTTTAGGTTCATACAAGTAGTAGTTTCAAAAGGAGGTAATTGCAGTGAAGTTAGAAATGGGATATTTCCATATTACAGATGTTGTGTTTGGCAGCACATCGTCTTTGTCCGGCGGCGTCTTGACAGTGAATAAAGACACGATTGAAAGCATGGTACTGGAAGATGAAAACATCGCTTCTGTCCATGCAGACATTGCCAAACCGGGCGAAAGCGTCCGTATTACACCCGTAAAGGATGTTATTGAACCGCGGACCAAGGTGGGCGGCGAAAATGGAATCTTTCCGGGAGTTATTTCTCAAGTCAATACAGTCGGCTGTGGCAAGACCTATGCTCTTAAAGGCATGGCTGTCGTTACGGCTGGCAAAATCGTTGGTTTCCAGGAAGGCATTATTGATATGACAGGCCCCGGTGCTAAATATACACCGTTCTCCAAGCTCATCAATTTATGTCTGGTCTGTGAACCTGCCGAAAGCGCAGAACGTCATACCTATGAAAAATCGATCCGTATGGCAGGGCTTAAAGTGGCCTCGTATATCGGGGACCTGGCAAAAGAACTGACACCGGAAGAAACGAAAGTGTTTGAAACGCCGACAATCATGGCTGGGAAAGATATCTTCCCCAATCTGCCACGCGTAGCGTACGTACAAATGCTCCAGAGCCAGGGTCTTATGCACGATACCTATGTATATGGTGCTGATGCAAAGAAACTTGTTCCGACGATTCTCTATCCGACAGAACTGATGGATGGTGCCATTATTTCTGGTAACTGTGTATCAGCCTGCGATAAGAACACGACATACCATCATTTGAACAATCCTGTCGTAGAAGATCTATATGAAGCTCACGGCAAAACGTTGAATTTTGTTTGCGTCATTATTACCAACGAAACGGTATACCTGGCAGATAAACATCGTTCGTCAGACTGGACGGCTAAATTATGCCGTATGCTCGATTTAGACGGCGTTGTCATTTCTCAGGAAGGCTTTGGCAATCCTGATACAGACTTGATCATGAACTGCAAGAAAATCGAAGCAGAAGGCGTTAAAACTGTCATCATTACAGACGAATATGCAGGCCGCGACGGGAAATCCCAGTCACTGGCTGATGCCGATCCGGCAGCAACGGCTGTAGTTACTGGCGGTAATGCTAACCAGCTCGTCATGATTCCTAAATTGGACAAAGTCATTGGTACGTTGGATTATGTGACTAAAATTGCTGGCGGTAATGAACACAGTCTTCATGAAGACGGCAGTATCGAAGTAGAATTACAGGTATTCACAGGTGCTACGAATGAACTCGGGTTCAATAACATGAGTGCTCGATAAGAAAGGAGGCATATATTCGATGACAAAACTTAAAGTTGTTCACTATATCAATCAGTTCTTTGCGCAAATCGGCGGCGAAGAAAAAGCGGATTATCCACCGGAACTCCGTAAAGAAATTGTTGGTCCTGGTCTTGCATTTAAGCAGGCTTTTGGCGAAGAAGCTGAAATCGTTGCTACGATTATTTGTGGCGATACGTATTTCAACGAAAACATGAAAGAAGCACAGGCACAGATCTTGCAGATGGTCAAAGACCAAAACGCAGATTTGTTCATTGCCGGTCCGGCATTCAATGCTGGTCGTTATGGCGTAGCTTGCGGCACTATTTGTAACGCTGTACAGGAACAGCTTGGACTGCCAGTACTGACAGGGATGTATGAAGAAAATCCTGGCGCAGACATGTTCAAAGACAAGGTATACATTACGCCGACTAAAAATAGTGCGGCAGGTATGCGTAAAGCCGTTGCAGTCATGGCTCCCCTGGCTTTGAAACTGGCGAAAGGCGAACCGATCGGCGCATCTTGTGAAGATGGCTATATGCCAAACGGCATTCGCGTTAACTTCTTTGAAAAAGAACGTGGGTCGAAGCGGGCTGTGAAGATGCTTATTAAAAAACTCGCTGGCAAACCATTTACGACAGAATATCCTATGCCGGTCTTTGACCGCGTGGCGCCAAGCCCGGCTGTCAAAGATATTACAAAAGCTAAAATCGCCTTGGTTACCTCCGGTGGTATCGTACCGAAGGGCAACCCGGATCATATTGAAGCCTCTAGTGCCTCTCGCTATGGCGAATACGACATTACAGGGGTTATGGATTTAACAGAAGACACGTACGAAACAGCACATGGCGGGTATGACCCGACGTATGCTAATGAAGACTCCGACCGCGTCCTGCCCGTCGATGTATTACGGGATATGGAAAAGGAAGGATTAATTGGATCGCTTTACAATACTTTCTACACAACAACAGGCAACGGCACAGCTGTTGCGTCTGCTAAAAAATTCGCAACTGAAATCGCAGCAAAATTGAAGAATGGCGGCGTCGATGCTGTTATTCTTACCTCTACGTGAGGAACTTGTACTCGTTGCGGTGCAACGATGGTAAAAGAAATCGAACGTGCAGGATTCCCAGTAGTCCATATGTGCACGATTACTCCGATTTCCATGACAGTTGGTGCAAATAGAATCATACCGACTGTGGCCATTCCCTATCCTTTGGGAAATCCGGCTCTCACCCATGAAGAAGAAAAGAAGCTGCGCAGACATTTAGTAGAAAAGGCATTGAAAGCGCTCACGACAGAAGTTGATGGACAAACAGTCTTTGATGACTAGTGAGAAATAACACTGGCTGGTCAATCAAAAAAACGTGTACAGAAAGGTGGCTGCATCGTGAAAGACGTATATGATGTCATTATTTTAGGCGCTGGTCCCGCAGGCCTCGCAGCAGGAATATATACAGGCAGAAGCCGCATTCCGACCTTGCTCATTGAAAAAGCACAGGACGGCGGTCAAATTGCCATTACGGATATTATTGAAAACTATCCGGGACAGATGCTCGAAGGAGAATCTGGTCCTACCCTTATTGCCCGCATGACCAAGCAGGCAGAAAAATTCGGTGTTGAACGGGTATCCGATACGGTAAAAGAAGTACGATTATCTGGTGATGTCAAAGAAATCGTTTGCGTCAATCAGACCTATAAAGCAAAAACAGTTATTTTGGCAACAGGTGCATCGCATCGGCCCATAGGCTGCAAAGGCGAAGAAAAATTCCAGGGACGCGGCGTATCTTATTGTGCAACCTGTGATGCTGACTTCTTTGAAGACCTCGACGTATATGTTGTAGGCGGTGGCAACAGCGCTGTACAAGAAGCGTTGTACCTGACGAAATTCGCCCGCAAAGTTACGATTATTCATCGTCGTGATAAATTGCGTGCTGTCCCGTCTTTACAGGAAAAAGCCTTTGCCAATCCGAAAGTCGATTTCTTCTGGGATTCTGTCGTCGATGAAATCGGCGGTGATGATGTTGTCCAGTGGATGATCGTCCGCAATAAAAAGACCGGCGAAACGAGAAAAGTAGAAGCCGATCCGGAAGATGGCTTGTTCGGTATATTCGGTTTCATCGGTCTCGTACCAACAACGCAGTTGTTTGAAGGACAGATCGATATGGAAGACGGATATATCCTGACAGATGAAGATATGAAGACCAATATCCCTGGCGTTTTCGCAGTCGGTGATATGCGCAAGAAGTTCTTGCGCCAGGTCGTAACAGCTGCCGCTGATGGCGCTATTGCGGCTATGCAGGTCAACAAATACTTAACAGAAATGAACAATGAAAAATATTACGGATAAAGGGGATGTCACTCATGTTAGAAGTTGATAAGAAAACCTTTGAACCAGAAGTATTACAGGCAGAAGGTACTGTGTTTGTAGATTTTTATGGTGATGGCTGTGTTCCTTGTGCAGCTCTCATGCCGACAGTACATGCCTATGCCGATAAATACGGCGACAAGATTAAATTCTGCGCTCTCAATACATCCAAAGCGCGCCGGCTGGCAATTGGCCAGAAAATCTTAGGCCTGCCAGTTATGGCTATTTATCAGGGTGGACAAAAGGTAGCTGAATGTGTAAAAGATGATGCTACGCCAGAAAACATCGAAAAGATGATTTTGGAATATTATAAATAAGGCTGTGCGAGAGAATCTATTCTCTAACATAAAGCAAATTTGATAAAGGAGGAATCGCGTTATGAGCATTCTAAACGGGAAAAAAGTTGTCATTATTGGCGACCGCGACGGTATTCCGGGCCCAGCAATAGCAGAATGCGCGAAGACAGCAGGCGCCGATGTAGTATTTGCATCGACCGAATGCTTTGTCTGAACGAGTGCTGGTGCAATGGACTTGGAAAATCAAAAGCGGGTTAAAGATTTTGCCGAACAGTACGGCCCAGAAAATCTGGTCGTATTAGTAGGCGCTGCTGAGGGGGAAGCTGCAGGTCTTGCAGCTGAAACTGTAACAGCAGGTGACCCGACCTTTGCAGGTCCATTGACAGGAGTCCAGTTAGGACTTACAGTATTTCATATCTGCGAACCGGAAATCAAAGAAGAAGTGGATCCGGCCGTATATGAAGAACAGATCAGCATGATGGAAATGGTATTGGATGTCGACGATATCGTAGAAGAAATGTCGGCTATTCGTGACGAGTACTGCAAGTATCTGTAAAGATATGCGTGCAGGCCACTGACGGACAAGGGCAGTATGGGGAATTACATCGTTGATGCAACCGCATACTGCCCTGTTCGTATATAGAGGTGAGCTTGCGAGCCAATGTTATTACGTGATTAATGATATTGGCTTGCGAGCCCACCATTCATAACGAGTACAGGAGGAAGTAAAATGAACAGTGTAATCATGGGGGCCGGATATGTCCTGGTCCACACACCTGATATGGTCATACAGAACGGCACGACGCAGACAACGGAACGGATCGTCAATCCCGATTCGGAATATTTAAAAGAATTACCGTCGCATATCCGCAGCTATGATGATGCCGTATCCTATTGGCCGAATCAGGTATATATCGGCAATGCGCATCCGGAAAAATTGAGCGAATTGCCGTTTCCTTATTTTAAGGAAAAAATGGAAGATGCGAAACGGTATGGTCAGTTTGGCGAAATCATGCCGGAAAATGAATTTTTACTGCTGGCACAAGCCTGCGACGTCTTTGATCTGGTGAAACTGGATGCAGCATTTGTTGCGGCGACGAAGGATGCATTTGCAGCGGATCCGGTCATTACGGATGAAATCGTAGCACGTGTCGGCGACGGGGCAGAACTATCGGAAATCGAAGGCTTTATCCAGAATGAAGCAGCAGAACCGTTACGTATTGGCGGTAAGGTAGTAGGCTGTATTAAACGGGCTCATGATATCGACGTCAATTTATCAGCACATATCATGCACGAAAATATTATGAGCAAGGCGTCCAGCGTGTTGGCACTGCTCCATGCTGTCAGACATTCCGGGGTAAACAAAGATGATATCGAATATGTCATTGATTGTGCGGAAGAAGGCTGCGGCGATATGAATCAGCGCGGCGGCGGTAACTTTGCCAAAGCAGCGGCGGAAATCGCCGGCCTGACCAGCGCTTCCGGTTCGGATGTACGTGGGTTCTGTGCAGCACCGGCGCATGCGTTGATTTCGGCAGCGGCACTGGTAAAATCAGGGGCCTTTAAAATGGTTGCAGTCACCGCAGGCGGCTGCACAGCCAAATTGGGTATGAATGGCAAGGATCACGTGAAGAAGGATTGCCCCATACTGGAAGATTGCTTAGGTGGTTTCTGCATTATCGTCGGACAAAACGACGGTGTCCATCCGGAAATCAATTTGGATATCGTGGGACGGCATACGGTCGGAACCGGCTCCTCGCCGCAGGCTGTTATCACATCATTGGTGGCAGAACCTCTCGAAAAGAACGGCTTGAAGATTCCTGATATCGATAAATTCGCACCGGAAATGCAGAACCCTGATATTACCAAACCGGCCGGCGCCGGCGACGTACCGATGGCTAACTACAAAATGATAGGTGCGTTAGCCGTCAAACGGGGCGAATTGGATCGGAAACAGTTGAAAGATTTTACCGTGCAGCACGGTTATATCGGCTGGGCGCCGACCCAGGGCCATATCCCATCAGGTGTACCGGCGATAGGATTTGCCTGTCAGGATATCATGGCCGGCAAGATGCAGCGTCTCATGGTCATCGGCAAAGGCAGCTTGTTCCTCGGCCGTATGACGGATCTCTTCGATGGCGTATCCTTTATTATTCAGCCAAACAGTGGCAAGACGGCAGAAGAAGCCACTGTATCGGAAGAACAAGTACGGAGCCTTATTGCCAAAGCGATGCGGGATTTCGCGCAGTCACTGGCACCGCAGGAATAGGGGTGGTCACATGGGAACAACAATAGAAAAAACGATTGCCAATACGTTCTTACAATTGGCGGATGCCCTGGAAACGGGGACGTTTGGAGCTAAGCCCAAAATTGCCCTGACCGGCATGGGCAGTGAACACGGTGAAGATAATGCCATGGCAGCGGCTGTTGCAGCGGCTAAAACCGGTATAGATGTATATTATATCGGAACAGCAACACATGAAGGCATCACGACTGTCCCCGTAGCCAGTGATGAAGAAGGCCATAAAAAAATGGAAGAATTGCTGGACCGGCACGAAATAGACGGAGCCGTAACCATGCATTTCCCCTTTCCCATCGGTGTATCCACTGTAGGCCGGGTCGTAACCCCGGCAAAGGGAAAGGAAATGTTTATTGCTACGACGACGGGCACGTCCAGCACGGATCGCGTTGACGGCATGATTCGCAATGCGTTATATGGAATCATTACAGCCAAGGCCTGTGGTATTGCCGAACCGCGGATAGGCATCCTCAATGTCGATGGGGCCAGACAGACAGAAATGGCACTGAAAGAATTGTCGGACAAAGGCTATCCGGTTCATTTTGCCGAATCAAGCCGGGCTGATGGCGGCTGTGTGATGCGGGGCAATGACGTCCTGCAGGGAACGCCGGACGTCTTGGTAACGGATCCCCTGACCGGCAATATCTTGATCAAGATGATGTCGTCATACACGACAGGAGGTTCTTTTGAATCGCTGGGGTATGGCTATGGCCCGGGTATTGGCGAAGATTATGAAAAATTGGTCATGATTATTTCCCGCGCATCCGGAGCACCGCTCATTACGGGTGCGATGAAATATGCGGCCGAATTGGTACGGGGCCATGTATTTGATGTGGCTAAAAGTGAATTTGCCGCAGCTAAAAAGGCCGGCTTAGAAGGCATCCTTGATTCTTATAAAGCCCAGCCCAAAGAAGCAGCGGAAGAAGTGGCAGCACCGCCGAAGGAAGTTGTAACGGCGCAGATTCTGGGCATTGAAATCATGGATTTGGAAGATGCCGTCAAGGCTCTTTGGAAAAAAGGCATTTATGCGGAAAGCGGCATGGGATGTACGGGACCGGTCATCCGTGTCAGCGATGCCCATCTGGATGAAGCGGACAGCATATTGAAAGAAGCCGGGTATAGAGCATAATAAAATAAGAAAATATATTCATTCATGCGGAGAAACGGGACTTCTTTACTTTCCGTACATGTATAAAAAATAAAGGAGTTCTGTTTCGAAGTATTGCTAAAGGAGAGAATACTATGTTTGGTAAAAGAGTTTGGCTGGCAGCGGCACTCATAAGTGCATTACTGCTAACGGCTGCTTGCGGGCAGCAGGGAGATACTGGTTCAAAGAAGGATGCCGCGCAGGATACGACGAAAATTACGTTCAACGGCTCCTCTACCTTATCACCTGTCATTTCAAAAATAGGTACAAACTTTACGGAAAAGAATGGCACATGGAAAAAAGCAGCGGACTCTTTGCCGGACAGTCAGATTGAAATCGTAGTATCACCGGGCGGATCCGGCGCCGGTGTCAAAGCAGTATTGGATAAAAAAGCTGATTTTGGTTTAATTGCCCGTGAACTAAAAGAAAGCGAAAAAAGTAAGATTCCGGATTGCAAACAGTATAAAGTGGGAATCGATGCGTTGACGATTGCTGTAAATCCCAACAATCCCATTACCAAGATCAAGGATACTCTCACTAGTGAAGAAATTAAAAAAATATTCTCTGGTGAATATAAGACATGGAATCAGGTAGATCCGTCCTTACCGGAAAAGGAAATTATCGTAGTAACCCGTGATATCGGCGGCGGTGCTCATGAAGTATTCCAGAATAAGATCATGGGTGATGCCAAAGTGGTGGATACGGCAATCCAGGCTCCTTCCATGGGGGCATTGGTACAAAAAATAATTGAAAATGAAAATGCGATCGGCTATGCTTCGTTTGGTGTATCGGCGCAGAATGCCGGCAAAGTTACGGCGCTGAAAGTAGATGGCATCGAAGCGACGAAGGAAACCATTTTGGATGGTTCCTATAAGATACAACGGCCGTTAATCATTGTAGGCAGCGGTGAATTGTCACCGATTCAAAAGACATTTATGGATTATATCCGTTCGGCAGAGGGCATCTCTGTTGTAGAAGAAATGGGATTCATTCCCACCAAATAAGTATAAACGGGAGAGCGCCGCATTGGCGCTCTTTGCGTTGTCAGGAGATAGATTGCATGCATATACGGGATTGTATCTTAGAATACGGCATAAAAGGATGTATGGCGGCTACTTTCTTTTTGATGCTTTTTTTACTGGGATATATTTGTGTAGAAGGAATAGCTGTCTTTGATAGTACGAATGTACAGCAATTTCTGCTTTCGCCGTCCTGGTATCCGTTGGATACGCCGGGGAGATTCGGTATATTGACGATGATACTGAGCAGTTTCTATGTTTCGGCGTTAGCGGTCCTTTTTGCGATTCCCATCGGAGTGGGATGTGCCGTATATTGTTGTTTTTGCCTGGCTCCTTCTATCCGGGATATATTCTTATCCTTTATAGACATGTTGGCCGGAGTACCTTCGGTTATTTTTGGCTTTATCGGCCTGGCTGTATTGGTTAAGGCTTTTGAACAGTATGGCGGCATGTCCTCCGGGGAGTGCATCCTTGCCGGGGCGATACTGTTGACACTGATGATCCTTCCTTTTATTGTTACGAATTGTACGGATTCAATGATACAGGGACGGAATTTATATGAAGAAGCCTCTTTGAATCTGGGAGTCGACCGTTGGTATACGATCTATAAAATCATCCTGCCATATACGGCCAGAGCGATTTGTGCCAGCCTTATCCTGGCTTTTTCCAGAGCGATGGGAGAGACGATGGCGGTCATGATGGTCATGGGCAATTCCCATGTCATGCCGCATCTGTTGGGGAAAGGTGAAACCATACCGGCGCTCATTGCCTTGGAAATGGGCAGTGCCGAATATGGCAGCGCCCATTATCATGCCTTGTATGCGTCAGGAATGGTTTTATTGGTCATCCTGGTGATTTGCAATCTGTTATTTTATATGTTGCAGCGATATTTGCGGAAGGATGGAAGCCGATGAAAAAAACAATACTCATCCTATGGGCTTATGGATGCGGAGTTTTTGTCATGTTTTTAGTCGCTTTCATATTTTTATATATCCTGGGGAAAGGCGGTTCGGTCATCACTCCGGATTTTATCCTGCAATATCCGCAGGGAACGCCGTTAGGAACCAGCGGCGGTATTTTTCCGGCGATAGTGGGGAGTCTCTATATCGGCTGTATTGCGGCATGTACGGCGTCCCTGTTTTCTATTTCGACGGCCATCTATTTGACATTTTACTGTCGGAATGCCTTTCTGTATGAGTTAAATAGATTTACAATCCAGTGCATGTCCGGGATTCCGTCTATCCTCATCGGCTTGTTCGGATATAGCTTTTTCCTGATGAATGCCGGCATTCCCCGCAGCGTACTGTCGGCCGGCCTGACACTGGCGGTCATGATTATCCCGTTCATGGTGATACAGATAGAGAAGACATTATTGGAATTCCCGAAAGAATTGGTAGAATCTTCGCTGGCATTGGGGGTATCCCTGGTGTATACACTGTTTCATCTGGTGCTGCCGCTGCGGTGGCGGGAAATTGCGTCATCCGTTGCCTTGGCGACGGCCTATGCGATGGGAGCGACGGCGCCGATCATGTATACGGGAACTGTATTGTATACGGGGCATCTGCCTTCCCTGACCGACCCCTTTATGGCCTTGCCATATCATCTGTATGTCCTGGTCAATGAAGGATATTCGCTTACGATGGCCTATGGTACCGCATTTGTGTTACTCGTCATATTATTGGTTATTCAATTGATTTGCCGGTTTCCGGGAAAAAGGAGAGTGTGATATGGATATCAGCCTGCAGATAGAAGATGTATCGGTGACTATACGGGGCAGGGAAATCTTACATCATATTACCCTGCCCATATACGCTCACAAAGTCACGGCGATCATCGGCATGTCCGGCTGTGGCAAGACGACGTTGCTGAAGTCGGTGAATCGCAGCGTAGAGGGAGTCGGTGTCGACATAAAAGGGGATATCCGGTTGGCAGGAAAAAGTGTTTTTTCCCTTCCGCAACAGCGTGTACGAAAAGCAATCGGCCTTATTTTCCAAAAAGCAACACCATTTCCGTTTTCCATATATAAAAATATGAGCTATGCGTTGGAGTATGAAGGCGTGCCGGATAAAGAAAAAGAAAAAATCATCGTCAACTGTTTACATAAGGCCGGGCTCTATGATGAAGTAGCGGATCAGCTGGACCGCCATGCCTGTGAGCTGTCCGGCGGCCAGCAGCAGCGGCTGTGCATTGCCAGGGCCCTTGCGGCCAGGCCGGAGGTCCTGCTGTTGGATGAACCGTGTTCATCGCTGGATATCAAAAATATGTTGAAAATAGAAGAAACAATACAGTCCATCAAGAAGGACTGCACTGTGATCATCGTCACCCATAATCTTTCCCAGGCCCGGCGGCTGGCTGATTATACCGTGTATATGGAAGCGGGCCGAATCATAGAATATAGTGATACGGCGACCTTGTTCATGCATGCGTCGGATCCGAAGACGCAAATATATCTTGATTATATTCAATAGAATTTTTATAGACCGGGCACAACCCCGGCGATGTATGTGATATACTATATAAAGAGATTTTTTTTGAGGAGGAATAGACTATGTTTACCATTGATGCATTAGGAAAAGCCTGCCCGTTACCGGTTATTGAAACGCATAATGCGTTGAAAGAACATGACGCAGTAACGACTGTCGTAGATAATAAAATAGCTACGGAAAATTTACGAAAAATGGCAGATCAGCTCGGATATGACTATGCCATGACGGAAGAATCATCACAGCATTTTACCGTTGTCATTACGAAGACAGAAGAAGAAACGGCTGGCAGGGAAAATAATGTGGAAGTCGTCAAAAGCGATGAGTATGTCGTAGTCGTCAATTCGCCGATGATGGGTGTCGGGGATGAAAAATTCGGCCGCAGCCTGTTGAAAACATTTTTATATACCCTGACCGAACAGGACGTCCTGCCGAAGCAAATCGTGTTTTATAACGGCGGCGTATCGTTAGTAGTGGAAGACTCGGAATCACTGGAAGATTTGAAAAAACTGGCAGCCCAGGGGGTAGAAATCTATGCCTGCGGAGCTTGTCTGAATTATTATGGCCTGACAGAAAAGGTAGCTGTCGGTGAAATTACGAACATGTATCGTATCATTGAAATCATGCGGACGGCTAATCGCATCGTCCGTCCGTAATGTGATGGAATACTATGGCATTGCGCTCATTTCCTCTACCAGGGAAGCGATGGCAGCGGAAGATAAAGCCAAAGAGCTGCAGCTCCATGTGCGCATTGTACCGACACCGGGAAAAATTTATGCCAGTTGCGGGTTTTCGCTGCGATATGTTTTGGAAGAAGAGCAGCAGCTCGTCGCAATGTTACAGGACAACGGCTGGTCCTGGGACGGGTTATACCATGCGGCACAAGAAGGACTGGCGGTTACGTATGAAAAAGTAAAGGAGAGGTAAGACATGGCACGACATATCGTTATCGGTACGGCAGGGCATGTCGATCACGGCAAGACGACCCTGGTCAAAGCATTGACGGGCATGGAAACGGATACGACCAAGGAAGAAAAAAAACGGGGACTGACCATCAATCTGGGGTTTGCCTATCTGGATTTGCCCAATGGCCAGCGCGTTGGCATCGTCGATGTGCCGGGACATGAAAAATTTATCAAGAATATGGTTGCCGGCCTGCCGGGAATCAATATGGTCTTGCTGGTCATTGATGCCAACGAAGGCGTCATGCCGCAGACGATTGAACATTTGGATATCCTGACCTTATTGGGGGTCACGGAATTCCTTATCGTATTGACGAAAATCGATACGGTCGATGAAGAATTGCGTGAACTCGTCCGGGAAGATATACAGGAACAATTGGCGGGGACTGCGGCAGCTGATGCGGATATCGTCGAAACAGACGCTGTTACCGGCAAGGGAATCCCTGAACTAATCCAGACGATACAGGATATGACGGCGGAAGTCCCCGAAGCCGGCGATGATGGCGATGCACGGATGAATATCGACCGGGTGTTCTCCGTCAAAGGATTCGGCACGGTGGTTACAGGAACCTTGCTGGACGGAGATGTGTCGGTCGGGGATGATTTATACGTATATCCCGGCTGCCGCAAAGTCCGGGTCCGTAATATCCAAAATCACGATCAAAATGTCACCAAAGCAGAACCGCGGCAACGAACGGCACTGAACCTGGCCAATATCGCGACCGATGATTTGATCCGTGGCGATGTCCTGAGTGCCTCCGATTCGCTGGAATCCACATGGATGCTCGATGTCAAGGTGACCTGTTTGAAACACTCTCCCGTATCGATCGGTTTATGGGATCGTATGCGCCTGCTCATCGGTACACGGGAAGTCATGGTACGTGCCGTTCCTATCGGGGCAGAGACGATTGAACCCGGGCAGGAAGGCTTTTTACAGTTGCGCATGGAACAGGAACAGGTCATCGTAAAAGAACGGGACCGGTTCATCCTGCGTACCTTTTCGCCGATGCACACGGTTGCCGGCGGCGAGGTATTGGACGCCAGTCCGAAGAAACACCGGCGTTTTAAGGCGGATATACTGGAACATCTTAAAGCCAGGGATGAAGGAAATCATGATGAAGTCATTGCTGACTTTTTGCACCATAAATCGTCGCCATTTACGGTAAAAGAAGAGCTGATGGCCTATACGCATCTGGATGGGAACAATATAGATATTGTGTTAGAACAGCTGCTGGCAAGCGGCGTCATCCGGGAAACACCGCTGGGATATATCCATGAAGAAGCCTATAAAGCATGGCGCGGCAAGGCTTTACAGCTCCTTCTGGATTATCATCGCAAGTATCCGCTGCGGGCAGGAATGCCGGATAGTGAATTTCGTGCGCGTCTCAGTGCACAGATGCCGGAAAAAGAAATGCAGGAACTGATCGCCATGATGATCCATGATGATTGCTGTCGTGCGGAAGGACGAGCCATCGCAGCCAGCCGGTTCCATGTTACCTTTACGGCGGAACAGAAAAAGAGCCGGCAGAAATTGGAACAAGCCCTGGAAACATCGGGATATACACCGCTGAAGACAGATGAATTGCTGGCCATGGATAAACAGGCCAAAGCGGTCCTGGATGCCATGAAGGGTGATACGGTGCTCTTCCTCACGGCAGAGTATGTCGTATCAAAGAAATGGTATGATCAGGCGGTAGAAGCGATTACAGCGTATTTTAAAACGAATCCGACGATTACGCTCAGCGATTTCCGGGATCTGATCCAATCCAACCGCAAAGCATCATTGCTTCTTTTGGATTATATGGACACACAACATGTGACCAAACGCCTCGAAAACCACCGGATAGCTGGCGAGGCCCTCAAGGAGGCGCTGTCATGAAAAATGAAAAACAATTGATTTTATCGCGTATTCCCAAAGTAGATGTTTTGTTGGAACGGCCGTTTATGAAACGGTGGGAACAGACCTATTCGCGCAACCTGATTAAAGTCGCGATACAGCAGGTGCTGTCCCGGCTGCGCCAAGAGATTTTAGACGGGACTTGCGGAACGATACCGGATGAAGAAGTCATTGAAAAGAATGTGATCGCTTATTTCCAGCGTCGGCGCCAGTTTCATCTACAGCGGGTCATTAACGGGACGGGAACCATCCTGCATACGAATCTGGGCCGCGCTGTGCTGGGAAAAGAAATCAGTGAACATGTGGCCCGTATCGCGTCGTCGTACTCGAATTTGGAGTATGACCTCGAACAAGCCCATCGGGGGTCCCGGTATCAGCATTTACAAGCGATATTGAAGAAGCTTACGGGAGCGGAAGACGTATTGGTCGTTAATAATAATGCAGCAGCTGTCATGCTGGCCCTGACAACGCTTATTAAGGGGAAAGAAGTCATTATTTCCCGGGGAGAACTCGTGGAAATCGGCGGCTTTTTCCGCATCCCCGAAGTCATCGAATTGAGCGGCGGGACGATTCATGAAGTCGGGACGACGAATAAAACCCATATGGAAGATTATCATCGGGCAATCAATGAAAATACCGGTGCCATCATGAAAGTCCATACCAGCAATTATCGTATCATCGGATTTACCGAAACGGCACCGGCCGAAAAACTGGCAGCACTGGCCCATGAGCATGGGCTGCCGTTCATCAATGATTTGGGAAGCGGCTTATTCATCGATATGCGTCGTTTCGGACTGCCGTATGAACCGACCGTAAGCGAATCCTTGAACCAGGGATGCGATGTGGTTACCTTCAGTGGCGATAAACTCCTCGGCGGGCCGCAGGCGGGAATCATCGTCGGCAAAAAATCGTATATTGAACAAATGAAGAAAAATCAACTGTTGCGGGCCTTGCGGGTCGATAAGATGACGCTGGCCGCACTGGAAGCAACGTTGCAATTATACCTCGATGAAGACCTGGCGGTTCGTAATATACCGGTATTGCAGATGCTGGCTCAAGACCAGCGCACGTGCATGAATAAGGCGGAACGATTACATCAGGCGTTGGCGGACTGCGGCGCTCCTGTCAGGACGTCCGTCGAACCGTGCCGGGATATGGTCGGCGGCGGCTCCTATCCTGAATATACATTGCCTGGGTACGTCGTGACCGTTGAAGCGGCTCAGCTGACGGCAGAAGAGATAGAACAACAGCTCCGTCATAGTGATGTGCCGGTTATCTGCCGAATCCAAAAGGATAAGGTATGTTTGTCGGTCCGCACGATTGAGGAAGATGATTTTGCCAGTATCTGTGAAGCTGTGAAAAAGTTACTATAAAAAACAAGCTGCAATCTAAGAGGAATCGTTAGATTGCAGCTTGTTTTATTTTTTCAAATTATATCGATAGCGGGCGGCGTCTTCGGGGAGGAATAAATCCCGGCAGCTGTCACAGTCCGTCAGGGTGCGTATCACACGGCAGGGTGTACCGGCCGCCAGCGTGTTGGCGGGGATGTCCCTGGTGACGACGCTGCCGGCACCGATGACGGCATTGGCACCGATGTGCACGCCGCCTAAGACGGAGACACCAGCGGCCAGCCAGACATTATCTTCGATATGGATTTCGTTGGCATATTCGGCGAAGGCCGTGGCTTTGCCTATTTCATTCAGTCCCAGCCGTTCCTGAGCCAGCAGCGGGTGATTCGTGGCCAGAAGAGAGACATTGGGGCCGCAGGCCACATTATTGCCAATGAAGATAAGACCGTCGTCCATGACTAAGAAATTAAAATTAGCCATGAAACAGTTGCCGATAAAGGTGTGTTTCCCGTAATTGAATTGGAT
>JALCDF010000037.1 GCA_022641375.1 Megasphaera sp.
GTCCAAAATCATCTTGCCGCTGGTCAAGGCCAATAAGGCCGGGCTGGATGTGAATGTAAATCAGTTGGAAGCGCATTACCTGGCTGGCGGTGACGTCGACCGCGTAGTCGATGCACTCATTGCAGCACACCGGGCTACTATGTCGCTGACCTTTGAACGGGCCTGCGCTATCGATTTGGCCGGCCGGGATGTGCTGGAAGCCGTGCAGATGAGCGTAAATCCGAAAGTCATCGAAACGCCGTTCATTTCTGCAGTAGCGCAGAATGGGATTGAACTTAAAGTCCGGGCCCGCGTTACGGTCCGTGCGAATATCGACCGCTTGGTCGGTGGTGCCGGCGAAGCGACGGTCATTGCTCGTGTCGGTGAAGGTATTGTTACCAGCGTCGGTTCGGCCGGAGATCATTCGCAAGTGTTGGAAAACCCGGATAAAATTTCAAAAACCGTCCTGGGCAAAGGACTGGATGCCGGGACAGCGTTTGAAATCCTGTCCATCGATATCGCTGATGTCGATGTAGGCCGCAACATAGGCGCCCGTTTGCAGACAGATCAGGCCGAAGCGGATAAACAGATTGCCCAGGCCAAAGCCGAAGAACGGCGTGCCATGGCCGTAGCCAAGGAACAGGAAATGCAGGCCTATACACAGGAAATGCAGGCCAAAGTAGTACAGGCACAGGCCGAAGTGCCGTTGGCAATGGCGCAGGCATTACGGGAAGGGAAACTCGGTGTCATGGATTATTACAATATGCGTAATATCATGGCCGATACGGAAATGCGTTCGGCTGTAGCCCAGGCCGGTGTTCCCAAGGCCAAACCGGTATCCACGACAGAACCGCATCATAAACCTGAAAATACGACTGAAACCAATCCTAAGTAGGTGATTCTATGGATACGATATGGCCCGTTATTATCGTCATCGTTTTATTTGCGGTGTTACCGGATTTGTTGCGTAAAAAACGTAAGTACCCGACGCGGGGGAAAAATGGACCTATCCCGATTCCCAAACGTCGGAAACAGGGAGAAGTGCATGGACCAATCGTGACGCCGAAACAAAAAGCGCCGCAGCCGGCACCGCCATCGGCAAAGCAGCCGTTGCCGCAGACGAACAGACCGGTACCGAAACCAGTGCCGTCGCAACAGCCTGAACCGGTACCGCAGCCGAAAAAACAGACATACAGAAAACCGCAGACAGCGGTAAATCCGCAAGCTGTTCCTGCCAGTGCAGCGACAGTGACGCATCTGGTACAGCCCGAAGCGTGGAGCGGCCTTCATGACGAAGCCAGGGACATTTATGCCGGGCTGGTCTGGGCGGAACTGTTACAGCCGCCAGTAGCCCTGCGTCAAAATCAGCGGAATCGATGAACGGCATTGTCCTGTGGGACGATGCGAAAAATAATATATCAGGAACCGAAAGGAATTCATCATGATTGAAGAAAAAAGAATCAATGTTGACGGCATCCCCTGCCTGCAGATTACCTGCGGCGGGAATCCGAGAGGTGTCGTTCTGTTTTATCACGGCTGGACGTCGATGAAAGAGTATCAATCCGTGCGGGGCCATTTACTGGCGGCCTATGGGTATGATGTCCTGCTTCCCGATGCTGTTAATCATGGTGAACGGGGACCCATCGAATATGAAGAAGAAGGTGCCTACCCGGAATTCTGGGCTACGATTTTCCAAAATGTACGGGAAGTACAGCCGCTGCTGGATCATATCGGACAGTGGCTGCCGGATAAGCCGATTGCCGTCATGGGCCATTCCATGGGTGGATTTACGGCACTCAGTGTAATGACGCATTACAAAGAATGCAAAACAGCGGTAGCTATCAACGGCTCCGGCTGGTGGGATGAATCGGAACGCCGTTTACGGGCGTCCCTTCATATCGACAAGCCGAAATGTTATCCTGTCCTCAGAGGTCAGATTGCAGCTATGGATCCCTACGAGTATACCTATCGCCTGCAAGGCCGTTCTGTTTTGGCCTTGAACGGTGGCGCTGATACGGTCGTCGATAATGCGGCCGAAACGATGTATATGGAAAAATTATTGAATGAATCCGGCGTGGACAGCCGTTTTATTACCTATGATGATGTCGGTCACTTCGTGACGACAAATATGATGGGCGACGCAATCCAGTGGCTCGGAGAAAAATTATAAAAGTATAAAATGACATAAAGAATCCCGGCGACAATACGCAGCATGTATTGTCGCCGGGATTCTTTTGTATACCTTATATATGATTAAGCAAAGGGATTTTCGTCAGGATAGAGCATGCCTTTCGGTTGATTGAAAGCGATGTCGCCGATTCCCAGATATTGGAAGATGGAGTACAAAGCCTTGCCGTAATGACCGAAAGCAACGGCACCGTGATGAGGATACTGTTTGGCAATCAGGACATGGCGGTAGAAACGGCCCATTTCTGGAATAGCGAAGATACCGATACTGCCGAAGGAATTCGTGGCTGCCGGCAATACTTCGCCCTGGGCGATATAAGAACGGAGTTGTCCGCCGGCTGTGCTTTGGAGACGGAAGAACGTGATTTCGCCGGCAGCGATATCGCCTTCCAGCGTACCACGGGTAAAGTCCGGGGTATCGCCGTTTTCCAACAGACGGTTCTGGATGAGCTGGTATTTTACGCCGCCTTTTTTCAACTTGCACAGCGGAGTATTGCCACAGTGGAAGCCCATGAACGTATCTTGCAGGGTGTAATTTGTTGCGGGTTTGATGTGTTCTTCGAACAAATCCTTTGGTACGGAGTTGTTGATATCCAACAAGGTGACCGTATCATTGCTGACGCAGATGCCGATATATTCGCTGAGAGCACCGTAGATATCTACTTCGCAAGCTACGGGGATACCACGGGATACGAGGCGGCTGTTTACATAACAGGGTTCGAAACCAAACTGGGACGGGAATGCCGGCCAGCATTTGTTAGCGAAAGCGATGTATTTGCTGGAACCTTTATGTGCATCCATCCAGTCGAGGAGAGTCAGTTCATATTGAGCCATGCGGGGAAGCAAATCCGGATAGGGGTTGCCTTCGGAACCTAATTCAGCGGTCATATCAGCGACGACATCCTTGATGCGGGGATCGTCTTGATGAGCTCTGTAGGATACGAGAAGGTCCAGTTCGGAATTTTCTTCTACTTCTACACCTAAATCGAACAATGGTTTAATCGGTGCGTTACAGGCAAAGAAATCTTGCGGACGAGGTCCGAAGGTGATGATTTTCAGACTTTGCAAGCCCAGCAATGTGCGGGCTACCGGCTGGAATTCGCCAATCATCTTAGCCAGGTCTTCGGCTGTACCGACGGGATATTCAGGGATAAAGGCTTTAAGATGGCGCAAGCCGAGGTTATAGGAACAATTGAGCATGCCGCAATAGGCATCGCCACGGCCATTGATCAGGTTCTTGCCTGTTTCTTCAGCAGCAGCGACGTACATGACCGGGCCGTCGAAGTATTTGGCAATCAGTGTTTCCGGTGTTTCCGGGCCGAAGTTGCCGAGGAATACGACCAGTGCGTTACAGCCGGCTTTTTTGGCTTCAGCAACGGCTTCAATCATATCCGTTTCATTTTCTACGGTTTTTTGTACTTCATACAAGTTGCCGCCTTGTTTGGCATAGGCATCAACGATGGCCTTGCGACGGTTTTCAGATAAGGAAATAATGAAGCAGTCACGGCTGACGGAAATAATGCCGCATTTGACTTGAGGAATGTTTGTGATAGTCATGAGAATGACTCCCTTCATAAGTAATACGAGACACGGTATAAAAGAATAGATACGTTTGAAATGTGCTTAAGCACACTATCGACATAAAAAGCGTATCATAAACGAAGGGATATGTCAATAAATAAAATGAAGAAAAAACGATGTCATGATGAAAATAATAAGCCATGAAGCGGCTATAACTACATGACATAGCTATACGGTAAGCTATGCCATAAAAGAACAATAAGATATATTGACCATGACGTTTTCTTATGATATAGTATGAATTAAGAAATGTGCTTAAGCACGCACATGAAAATGAAACGAAATGCATACGTGTAGCTGAAGACACATATTTTCCAATTAAATACCATTTAATAAATGAATTACATCTATATGATTAGTGCTTAGGCACATCACGAGGAGGAATGTATCATGAAGTATCTTATCGGCATCGATATCGGAACGTCAGCCACAAAAACGGTGCTCTTCGATGAGAATTGTCAGGTAATCCAATCGGCATCTCAGGAATATCCTTTATATCAGCCGCAGAATGGCTGGGCGGAACAGGAACCGATGGATTGGTATAAAGCCGTAGTCATGACGATCCGCAAAGTCATTTTTGAATCCGGTGTGGATAAAAAGGATGTTAAAGGCATTGGGTTGTCCGGACAGATGCATGGCCTGGTCATGCTGGATAAACATAATGAAGTCATCCGGCCGTCTATTATTTGGTGCGACCAGCGTACAGCTAAGGAATGTGATGAAATCACAAAACGGGTAGGAGCCAAACGACTCATTGAAATCACCGCCAATCCGGCCCTGACAGGTTTTACGGCATCCAAAATCCTCTGGGTCCGCAATCATGAACCGGAAAATTATCGCCGTTGCCGTCATATCCTGCTACCGAAAGATTTCATCCGATTCTGCATGACCGGTGTATACGCCACGGAAGTTTCCGATGCCAGCGGCATGCAGCTCCTGGATATTCCTCATCGCTGCTGGTCGCAAGAAGTGCTGGATAAATTGGATATCGATCCGGCGTTGCTGGCTAAAGTATATGAATCACCGGAAGTGACTGGGACGGTTACCCCGGATTTTGCCAAAGAAACAGGTCTCTCGACGACTACGGTCGTTGTCGGCGGTGCCGGCGATAATGCTGCGGCTGCCGTAGGTACGGGCATCGTTGAAGACGGCAAAGCGTTTACGACCATCGGTACCAGCGGTGTCGTCTTTGCGCATACGAGCCATCTCAGCATTGACCCGAAAGGCCGTGTCCATACATTTTGCTGTGCAGTCCCGGGCTGCTGGCACGTAATGGGGGTTACGCAGGCCGCCGGTTTGTCATTGAAATGGTTCCGCGATAATTTAGCTGCGAATTATATTGCCAAAGCGAAAGAACAGGGCGTCGATGACTATGTACTGATGGACAAAGCTGCGGAAGAAGTTCCTATCGGCAGCCGCCGTTTAATCTATTTGCCGTATCTGATGGGCGAACGGACACCTCATCTGAATCCGGACTGCCGCGGCGTGTTCTTCGGCTTATCTGCCATCCATACGCAGGCTGATATGATCCGTGCGGTCATGGAAGGCGTCAGCTATTCCCTGAAAGACTGCTACGGAGTCCTGAAAGAAATGGGTGTGACCATCGATGAAATGATGGCTTGCGGCGGCGGCGGCAAGAGCCCGCTGTGGCGTCAGATGCTGGCCGATATGTATGGCTGCGAAGTCAAGACGATTACCTCACAGGAAGGGCCTGCTTTAGGGGTAGCTATCCTGGCCGGAGTCGGTGCCGGTATCTTCAAGAGCGTACCGCAGGCGTGCCACGATTTCATTGAAGTCGAGACGTATTGCCAGCCGAAAGAACCGGAAAGTGCCTATTATGAAAAAGGGCATGCATTATATCAGAAATTATATAGGCAGCTGAAAGATTGCTATGCGGATCTGGCAGCACTGTAATATAGATAGGAATTATAAGACGTTTATATTATAATTAATTTATACATGCGAAAAGGGGTTATTATTATGGAAAATGCAGTACAGGCGCAGACGTTGACAGCGGCCGAGAAAAAAGCGTCCCACGTACGGAGATTTATCTTTTTTGCAGCCGGCATGGCCGGACTGTTATTTGGGTTGGATCAGGGCGTTATTTCCGGTGCTCTTCCTTTTATCAGCAAAGAATGGGGATTGTCCAGTTCCGCACAGGAATGGGTCGTTAGTTCCATGATGGTAGGTGCCGCTACCGGTGCCATTGTTGCTTCGTTCCTGGCAGCGAATATCGGTCGTAAAAAGAGCCTGATGATCGGGGCGGCATTGTTTATTGTCGGTTCCCTCGGTTCCGGCATGGCAGTCAATGCCGATATGCTGATCGGGTTCCGCCTTGTCCTGGGCTTGTCCGTTGGGATTGCATCCTATACAGCGCCATTGTATCTGGCAGAAATGGCCGATAAAGATTCCCGAGGTTCCGTCATTTCCGGGTATCAGCTGATGGTTACCGTAGGTATCCTGGCAGCATTCCTATCCGATACTGCGTTCAGTTACAGCGGTAACTGGCGGATGATGCTCATGGTCATCGCCATTCCGGCGGTCATCCTGATCCTGACGGTCGTTACATTGCCGGACAGCCCGCGCTGGCTCGCGACCAAAGGGCGTTTTGATGAAGCGTCCAAAGTATTGAACTCTCTTCATGGCAATGCGCAGATCGCAGCCAATGAATTATCTGATATCAAAGAAACATTGAAAGTAAAACAAGCCGGCTGGGCGTTGTTCAAAGCGAATAAAAATGTCCGCCGGGCCGTATTCCTGGGAGTATTGCTTCAGGCTATGCAGCAGTTCACCGGGTTCAACGTCATTATGTATTATTCACCGAAAGTACTCAGCCTGGCAGGGTTTGCCAGCACGGAAGAACAGATGATAGGTACGGTCATCAACGGACTGGTCTTCGTATTGGCTACGTTTATTGCTGTATTTACCGTTGATAAATCTGGGCGCAAACCGGCACTGAAAATCGGTTTTGGTGTCATGGCCATCGCGATGGCCATTGAAGGGGCCTGCATGGTTATCATTTCTGGCGGCAATCCGGCTCCCTGGGTCGGCTATGTGGCAGCGACCATGACCTTGTTCTTCATCGCCGGATTCGCTATGAGTGCCGGCCCGATCGTCTGGGTACTCTGCTCCGAAATCCAGCCGTTGAAGAGCCGTGAATTCGGTATCGCCTGCTCGACCATGACGAACTGGATTACCTGTGCTATCGTCGGCGCTACATTCCTGACACTGATCGATACACTTGGATCTTCCATGACCTTCTGGCTGTATGCCATATTGAATGCCGTATTTATCGGCCTGACATTGGCATATGTCCCGGAAACGAAAAATATTACCCTGGAACAAATTGAAAAGAATTTGATGGATGGCAAAAAATTGCGCAACATCGGTTGTTAATATAATGAGGTGAATCATAATGAAAAAAGTAACAGAACCTTCATTTCGTCCCTATGGACGTGTCCTTTCGTTAGATGTCAATGATTTTGTAAAGACAATCCGGCTTCACGATGCGGTACCGCAGGGAACAGTATATGAACCGTCCGTACCGGCATTTGAAGCACTGCCGTTGTATACACAGCTGCAGGATGAAGTATACGGCGGACTGCCCGTTGAATTCGGCCATTGCAGCGGTTTCAATACGAAACTGAATGCCGTAGAATATCATCGGTCGTCCGAAATCGATATTGCCGCTACGGATTTATACCTCATGCTGGGGAAACAGCAGGATATCGACTACACGACGAATCAATATGAAACGGATAAAATGGAAATATTCTATGTACCGGCAGGCACAGCTGTCGAACTCTATGCGACGACCCTTCACTTTGCTCCCTGCGGCGTAGACGGCAAGGAATTCCGTTGCGGTGTCGTTCTGCCAAAAGGTACGAATGAAGAATTACAAGTCGTACCGGCTAAAAAAGGAGAAAATGCGCTCCTGTTTGCAAGAAACAAATGGCTCATTGCCCATCAGGACAGCGGCCTCGATAAAGACGGCGCAGTTATTGGATTGGTAGGAAAGAACCTGGAAATTTAATATATCGTGATACAGGAAAAGCGGCTGCTTGCTGCACAGGAAAATAAACCTGGCAGCGGACAACCGCTTTTGTGTTGATGGATAAAAGGCAGAAAAACCTGCATATATAATTGTATGACGATGGGTTTGATGGTAAAATGAAACGTAACAAATAGTAAAAATAATACAGGTGATCATATATGGTAACGATAAAAAAAATAGCAGAACTTTGCGGGGTATCCCGGGGAACAGTGGACCGGGTCCTTAACAAGAGAGGCCGGGTAAAGCCGGAAACGGAAGCGATGATCCTGGCCATGGCCAAACAATTGGGATATCAGCCAAACCCGGCAGGCAAAGCCCTGGCAGCACGGAAACACAAGCCCGTCGTGGGAGTCATCCTGACCAGCAAAGGCAATCCTTTTTTTGATGAAATCATACGGGGCATTACGGTAGCCGAAGACCGCTATCAGATATATGGTATGCAGGCCGTTTTGAAGACCATGCGGGGCTATGATGTCGAAGACCAGCTGGAACTGCTGGAATCATTCCGCGGCGTCGTCAATGCCCTCATCATTAATCCGATTAATGATGAACGGATTGCCCAGGTGCTCAATGAATATGTCGATCAGGGAGTCTATGTCATTACTGTCAACACGGATATTGAAAATTGCCGTCGCAATTGTTATATCGGTACGGATTATTTTAACGGCGGCGAAACGGCTTGTGCGTTATTGGAAGTTCTTTTAGGGGAAAAAGCATCCATTGGAGTAGTGCTGGGATCCAGCCGCGTGCTGGGCCATCGCCAGCGGCTGGAAGGATTTCGGCATCGCATGGAACGGCTTCCCGATTTTCATATTATGGATGTCGTCGAAAATGAAGATGATGAAATCTATTCCTATGACCGGACGAGGCAGATGCTGCAGCAGCATCCGGATATGGATGCGTTGTTTGTCGTTGCTACCGGTGTTTACGGAGCCTGCCGGGCAGTGTTGAGCCTGCCGGATCGAAAAGAAATTACCGTCATTGCGTTTGACAGCGTACCGACGACGGTGGAAATGATGAAAAAGGGCGTACTGAAAACGATTATATATCAGCATCCGTACCGACAGGGACATAAAGCCATGGATGTGGCCTTTCAGTACCTGGTAAATGATATCCAGCCGGATTCCAGTACGTATATACTGAAAAACGAAATCAAATTATTGGAAAATTTGTAGCCGGCAGCGGCTATTCGAAAAAGCAATTTTCTAATAGCTGCGGTACCGTACTGGGACTGCGGGTAATATAGTAACTATCCACTTTAGGCGGGGCGAAATTCAGCAGGGGAACGGCCCGGAGACGTCCGGCGAGCAGGTCGTCTTCGATGAGACTGCGTGGTAAAAACGTGTAGCCGATGCCGGCAGCCACGTATTGAGGCAACTTGGTGCTGTTATCGATTTCCAAGGGAAAGCGGTGATGTCGCGGAAACAGGTCCTGGATATACAGGCCGACACCTTGCAGGGCGAAGTTGCAGAACAAGTAATCGATTTTTTGTAAATCATCTTTGGTGATACCCGATGCATAGGTCGTGTCATCGGCACGGCATACCAGCACCAGGGCATCCGTGCGATAAGGGCGGCAGATATAGCCGTCGCGGAACAGGGCACTGAACGAAAAGACGGCATCCAATATACCTTCTTGTAATTTTTGCAGCATATCGGTAGTGTGGCTGATGGTGACATGGAGCGATATGGAAGGCTTTCCCTGCAGGAATGAGCGGAGACGTTTTTGCAGATGGCATTCATAAATCGTATTCGTCGTGCCGATTTGTATTTTTTTGGCATAGACGGGCGAGGTCTGGATATCCTGCAAAGCGGTGATTTCCAATGCGATAAAGCGTTGGGCATACACCTGGAACTTTTGCCCGGCCGGTGTCAGGTCCACTTGTTTGCGGCTGCGGGTAAATAAAGGGGTTCCCACTTCTTCTTCCAGATCGTGGATGCGGTTGGTTACAGTGGATTGGGCGACAAAGAGCTGTTGGGCTGTCTTGGTAAAATTTTTAATCTGCGCTAAGGCAATAAAGGTGCGGAGGGTCATCGTGTCCATACAAGTACCTCTTTCTATTTACAATCTAATAATCGAATCAGATAAATTAGAATAATCTATTTCACAAATCGTATATAGATATTATATAATATGGATTGTAAAGAAACAATATCTGTAATTTTTATACAGTGTCTATATGTATTTAGGAAAATGGAGTGAATCGTAAATGAACAAAAAAACAGTACCTTTTACGGAAAAGCAAATTCGTGAAATTATTGCCAAGTACCCGACGCCGTTCCATATTTATGATGAACAGGCTATCATTGATAATGTCCGGAAATTAATCAAGGCATTTTCCTGGGTACCTGATTTTAAGGAATATTTTGCGGTCAAAGCGACGCCGAATCCGTATATCATGAAAATGCTCAAGGCGGAAGGGGTAGGTTCCGACTGCAGCTCCATGGCGGAATTGATCCTTTGCGAAAAAGTCGGCATTACCGGTCATGATATTGTTTTTTCTTCGAACGATACACCCTATGAAGAATATAAAAAGGCCTTGGAATTAGGAGCATTGATCAATCTGGATGACATTTCACTGATTGAATATCTGGAACAATACGGCCCATTGCCGGAATGGATTTGTGCCCGCTACAATCCGGGCCCGCTCATGAAGGAAGGCAACGATATCATCGGTACGCCGGAAGATTCTAAATATGGGATGACCCGTGAACAGCTTATCGAAGCGTTCCGTATCCTCAAAGGCAAGGGCGTTAAACATTTTGGTCTCCATACCATGGTCGTTTCCAACGAACTGAATGCCAATGGCCTTATCAATACGGCAAAGATGATGTTTGAACTGGCTGTGGAAGTACAGCAAAAATTAGGCATTAATATTGAATTCATCGACTTTGGCGGCGGCATCGGCCTGCCGTATCGTCCGGAAGAATCTTTCGTCGATTATGATGTCCTCAGCGCCGGCATCAAAAAATATTATGATGCCATCATGGAACCGGCCGGCCTTACGAAAGTAAGATTATCTTTCGAATGCGGTCGTGCGATTACCGGCCCGTACGGGTATCTGGTGACGACGGCGATTCATCATAAACATATTTGGAAAGAATATATCGGCGTAGATGCATCGATGGCCAATCTCATGCGTCCTGGTATGTATGGCGCTTATCATCACATTACCGTGATGGGGAAAGAAAATGCACCCAAGGACCATATCTACGATGTAACCGGCTCGTTGTGTGAAAATTGTGATAAATTCGCTATTGATCGTCCCTTACCGGAAATCAATGACGGCGATATCCTGGTCATCCATGACACGGGTGCGCATGGTCATTCCATGGGCTTTAACTATAATGGCAAACTTCGTTCGGCCGAACTGCTGATGCATGCTGATGGCACTGTTACGCAGATCCGCCGCGGCGAAACAGTAGATGATTTATTTGCTACATTGGATTTCTCCGATTTATAAAGATAGCTGCAGATCCCGGTTCTGGTGAACCGGGATTTTTTATGTATAAAAGGTGTATAATAGATAGATAATAAATGAAGCGACAGGAGGCAATGACATGGACAGTGTAGCACGCAGAAATCAAATTATGTCTATCTTAAAACAATCGGATATAGCGGTAACCGGTACGGAATTATCGAAACAATGTAAAGTGAGTCGTCAGATCATCGTAGGAGATGTGGCTATCCTGCGGGCTCAGGGCATGGCAATCATTTCTACGCCGCGGGGATATCAGCTCGTACCTTCGAATACGGGCGGAATCCAGCATGTTTTTGTATGTTGCCATGGGATGGAAGAAATGGAAACGGAATTAGAAACGATCATCGATAATGGCGGTGTCGTCCACAATGTTGTCGTCGAACATGAAGTATATGGTAATTTGGAAGGTACGCTGAATCTTCATTCACGGCGTGAAATCAAACAATATGTGAAACGCATGAAAGAATCGAATGCGCAATTGCTCAGCGCCATCAGCGGCGGCATCCACACCCATCTGGTAGAGACGAGTAATCAGGACGATATGGATGCCATCGAAGCAGCCTTGAAAAAACTGGGCCTCTTGTATACGTAATGGGCCAACAACCAAGAACCGCTCCTCCAACAACTAAATAACCAATTTCCCAATTACTATTGCTTTTTTTTATCATTCGTGCAAAAATATATACATGTCAATTTATATGTCATGACACATGTATAGAACATTTTACATAGGAGGATAAAAATGGTACTAGATCGATTGGAAGCGTTGCCCTTGGGACGGTTTCACTATAAATTATTATTGGTTACCGGCCTGGGCTGGCTGTTTGATTCTATGGATACGGGGCTGATTGCCTTTGTCCTGCCGGTTCTTGCCAAAGAATGGCAGCTGACGCCGGGGCAGATGGGCCTCATCGGCAGCATCGGCCTTATTGGCATGGCCCTGGGGGCGGTTGTATCCGGAACGATTGCGGATCATATAGGACGTAAGAAAGTATTTACGATTACTGTTTTATTATATAGTATTGCTTCCGGCCTATGTGCATTATCCTGGGATTATACATCACTGCTTGTCTTTCGTTTTCTCGTTGGTTTCGGTCTGGGCGGCGAACTGCCGGTAGCGGCCACACTCGTTTCGGAATATGCGCCGACGCGTGTTCGGGGCCGGTTCATCGTCCTGTTGGAAAGTTTTTGGGCTCTCGGCTGGATTGCTGCAGCCTGTATTGCGTACTTGTTCATTCCGGTATATGGCTGGAGGATGGCATTCCTGATCGGTGCGGTGCCGGCGATATATGTATTCTTCATTCGTATGCATATGCCTGAATCAGTCCGCTATCTCCTTACGAAAGGACGGATTGCGGAAGCTCGTGCGATAGTCATCCGTCTGGAAACTGAATTAGGCGTTGCGGTACAACCATTTGGCAGCGTGAAAGAAGAAGTAATGCCCAAATCGACGGCTGTCTCTTTTAAAACCTTGTGGAGCAAACCGTTTATTTCCCGGACAATCATGTTATGGCTTGTCTGGTTTGGCATTATTTACAGTTATTACGGTATTTTCATGTGGCTGCCGTCGCTGGTGTATCAACAGGGATTCACCGTCGTTAAGACCTTTGAATATGTGCTGGTCATGACGCTGGCTCAGCTTCCCGGTTATTTTTGCGCAGCCTGGCTCGTCGATCGGTTGGGACGGAAATATACGTTGTCCATGTTCCTGCTGTGCAGTGGTATTGCCAGCTACTTTTTTGGCAATGCTGGGACAGCAACGGCGCTCTTAGTGAGCGGGGCTATCATGTCATTCTTCAATCTGGGTGCCTGGGGCGTATTATATACATATACCCCTGAAATGTATCCGACGTCGATACGGGCTCTTGGCAGCGGCTGGGCTGCAGGGTTTGGACGGTTTGGCGGCATGGCAGCACCTATTTTGGTAGGGGTGATGCTTTCCCATGGGTTGGGTATCAGCAACGTATTCTTTATGTTTGCCTTTGTATTTGTTGCCGTAGCGGCCATCGTTATGGGATTGGGTATTGAAAGTAAACAGAAAAACTTAGAAAGTATTTCATAGCAGTAAAATATAAGACAGCTGTCAGCATTCGTTGGCAGCTGTTATTTTTATGGAAATACAACGCATTCGTATGCTTGCGGGAGAAATTTGTTTTACAAGGAAACGGTTGTATAATATAAAGTAACGTGTGTATACGGGAAATGTTTTTATCGAATACATAGTACAGGAAGGTGGTCATGACATGCGCTGTAAGAAATGCGGGGCGGAAATGAAAGAAGGAGAACTTTTTTGCACCCATTGTGGTGCTAAATGGGAGGTACCAGAGAAAGAAGACGTTTGTCCGCAATGTGGATCTGTCGTTAAGAAAGGCAGCCTTTTTTGTTCTTTTTGCGGGGCTAAATTATTGCCGAAAGAAGCAGCTGATGGCGGAAGAGAAAAATTGACGGAACAAGAAGAAACGGGAACAGAACCGTTTCAGCATCAGCGTATAGGCGAAGAATCGGCGGAAACGCAGGATGATGAGTATACCCCAATTGATTCTGCAAACGATATGTCAAGGGAAGCGAATGAATCCCGTGACAACGGAACAAGGGAACCGCAGCCACCGCCATATCGGCAGGTTCCTTTCTACGAGCGGTATAAAAAAATAATATGGGCAGCGGCAATCCTGCTGTTGGTCGTCATTGGCGGTGGGTCCTGGTTTTATTTCAGTCATACTGATGATCAAAAGTATATTAAGCAAAGTGTGACACTGTCACACCACCTTGCAGAGGAAAATGAATCCCTTACAGATACGCTGAAGAGCCTCAGCCAGAAGGGACCTGACGATGATACGGATTCGTTGATTCGGGCGCTTAAGGAAAATAAAGCGTCGGTTGAAAAACTACAAAAAAATGGGATGACAAGTCCTGTTCCCAATGCGTATAAGGAAGACGATACGGCTGTCCATGAAGTAATGAAACAACAAATTTCTACATATAACACGATTGTGGATATCGCAGAGAATCCGAAGGATGAAGGAAATTCGGCGGCGTTGGATGATATCGCGGCAAAAGCCCGGTCCGCTAAGAAGAAAGCCCGTGCGATTACGATACCCGGAACGGATTTCAGCAGTGCTGTAGATGTCGATTCGGCTCTTGAGTATTTGCGTAAGTATGTTAACAATAATAAAGAAGAAAAAACGAGCGAAGCGGAACAACAGAAGGCGCCCGATTTGGACAAGCAATTATTGCAGTCCTATGCAAACAGCAAGGATATCTTTAATACGGATATCGGGAAAATAGCGGATGATATAAATAGTTATCTGGCCGGACATTCGGATTTTCGCAGTACCAATGAATTTAATGTTCGTATCCAGACGATATACAGGCAGGTCGGTAAGACCAGGGTACAGTTAGAAAACGAAAGTACGATTGGAAACACAGCATTAAAATATAAATTAGATGAATTATATAAAGCAGAACAAAATCGATTGAGCGGATTGTATGATGGAATCATGGCCAGCAAGCGGGGACAGGATTATCAGCCGGGATTTCAACGCGGCCAGGCTGCTTCCTATCGCTATGATCAACTGAATGCAGAATTTAATCAATTGATGCAGTAGGAGTTTTGGCAGCAGTGATGGGAACAGAAACAATAATATTCCCATCATTCGCAGCCGGAAGCAGAATAGGAACAGAGGGACGGAGACATGAAAAACAGAGCATGGTGGTATCAACGGATGGGCATTTTTGTGTTAGCGATGGTGATGATAGTGGGAAGTGCCTTTTTGGGAAGCGTGCAGGCACTCGACGGAGTATCGGTTCACGGCCAGCTGCGTGTGGATGGCATTAATCTTGTAGATCATACAGGCATGCCGACAACATTGCACGGCATGAGTACTCATGGGATGCAGTGGTTTGGGAAATTTGCTTCGGCCGGTTCATTTCGGACCTTACGGGATAAGGGAGCCAATGTCATTCGGATTGCCATGTATACAGATGAAGGCGGATATATTTCCAACCCGTCTATAAAAAATACGGTGTATCAGGCAATGGATGCGGCCATAGCCAATGATTTGTATGTTATCGTTGACTGGCATATCCTGCACGATGGCAATCCCCGTACGCATGAAACGGAAGCGGCATCGTTTTTTGATGAAACCGCTGCCCGTTACAGCCACACGCCAGCTGTCCTCTATGAAATCTGTAATGAACCGAACGGCAATGTATCATGGAACGAAGATATCAAACCGTATGCGGAACATATCATTCCTATTATTAGGGCGCATGCACCGGAAGCCGTCGTCCTCGTCGGGACTCCTACGTGGAGCCAGGATGTGAATGTGGCTGCGGACAGCCCGCTGGCAGAAAAGAATGTCATGTATACGTGCCATTTTTATGCCGGTACCCATGGGGCGGACTTACGAAATAAGATAGATGCAGCACGCCAGAAGGGAGCGGCGGTTTTTGTTTCCGAATGGGGGACAAGTGCAGCAGACGGAAATGGCGGTCCCTATATAGAAAACAGCCGGCAATGGCTCGACTTCATGAAGCAACGGCAAATGAGATGGGTCAATTGGTCGCTGTGTGATAAGAACGAATCGTCTGCAGCCTTGCAGCCCGGCGCATCGACAGATGGCGGTTGGACGGATGCGAATATAAGCGCATCGGGACGATTTGTCTTTTCACAATTTTAAGAATACGGAAGAGGCTGTTAGAAGAGCGGTTGTTGGTTGTTGGAGGAGCAGTTCTTCGTTGTTAAAAACAAGAACCTTACTTTAACAACCGATTTTCTCAAGAACCAACAACGAACAACCGCCTTTTTATTTTATAACCCCTGTCAATAGAAAATGAAAATGTCACAAAAATCTTCAAATATAAGCACCGGTATTCGGTGCTGCTTTAAGAAATAGTAGGCAATCGTTTTCGATGAGCCTGTTGAGCCAGGAATTTGTCAAATGATGCTTTTTTCCATGGGTGAGACATAGGCGGAATATATTTCTTCTTGGGTTTGCAGGGTGTATGTGACGGATTAAATTCTTTGGAAGTCCGGTATTTCTGGGGAAGAATTTCCAATCTGAATACCTGCTCACCGATACAACCATACAGCACTCCATCGAACGCTTTGATGACGATGACCAATGTCCCTTTACGATAAGGAACGGTTTGTCCGGAGGCATCCACCGGGAGATAATAGTCATTATGATATTTCAGGCAGCATCCATTATCAATCTTCCGGTCAGAGAGGATCGCCAGTTTCAAATTAATTTGTTGCGGATCTGGTTGAGTTTCG
>JALCDF010000038.1 GCA_022641375.1 Megasphaera sp.
TCTGATAATAATCACCTCATTGTTTTTGGTTGAGGTTTTAGTATACAGGATTAATTTGAATTTGGACATAATCATTTGTGATATATATAGACATTATCATATTTGAACCATATTAAGAAGATATATATAAAATAAAAAATTGACATGTTAAAAAATAGAAAATATAATAAATATATTATAATATAATGTTACACTTAATAGTAATATAGATAAAGGAGAGAAGAATATGTTCTTACAACGAAAATATATCGCACCTAAACGCATGGTTGCCGTGCTTTTTGCTGCGATGGTCATGATGATTTCAGCAGTTCAGGCAGCGGTACCCGGTACGGGTGCTGAAGCAGCTTGCATGATAGATGTAAATACAGGAAAAATCCTGTATCAGGTGAATCCCAGTAAATGGGTTCATCCGGCCAGTACGACTAAAATCGTAACACTTATTACCGCGCTGGATCAGGGGCGGGATAAATTAGACCAGCCGCTTCAGATTTCCTGGGATGCAGCGAATACGGAACCGTCTTCATTGGGGATTTCTCCCAGTGACCAAATCAGTATCCGTGAAGCATTGAAGGGCATGATGGTAGTTTCCGGCAATGATGCGGCCGTAGCCGTAGCGGAAACGTTGGGCGGTTCTGTCTACGGATATTCCGTTATGATGAATAACGAAGCTGTCAAGATGGGAGCTACCCATTCTCATTTTGTCAATCCCAATGGATTGACAGCGGCGCATCATCATACCACTGCAGTTGATATGGCCCGCATGGCGGCATATGGGTTGAAAAATTATCCTGAATTTCGCAGTATTGTCAGTATGCAGTCCTATGATGTGAAATATTTGGATGGCCGTACGCCGAAACATGTGACGACGACCAACCATTTCCTGACCAGTGGATATGCTGGTGCGAATGGGGTAAAGACAGGATTTACGAATGCGGCCGGTGAATGCCTGGTTGCTTCGGCAACCCGTAATGGACATACATTAGTTGTAGCGCTTTTTAATGATGATAACCGTTGGGAAGATGCGCCGGCTATTTTGGATTATGGATTCCGGCGTTTGCAGACAGGGGCATAAACGGTTCATTATAAATGAAATGAAGAGGGGGGAATGCAGATGACACGTGTATTGATAATTGAGGATGATCATATGATTGCCGCGTTGGAACGAGATTTTTTGGAAGCAAATGGTTTTGACGTCATTGCAGCAACCAATGGTAAGAATGGGCTGAAGATTTTCGATAAGGGGAATGTGGACGTTGTGCTTCTGGATATCGGTTTACCTGACGTAGATGGGTATTCTATTTGTCGGCGTATCCGGGAGACCAGTAACGTTCCTATCCTTTTCATCACAGCAAAAACGAATGATGAAGATCGGTGGAAAGGGTTAGAGTCGGGCGCAGATGATTATATCGTCAAACCGTTCAATCCGTCGGATATGGTAGTTCGTATCAAAGCTCATTTAGCGATTCATCAACGGCTGTTAGGGGAACGGCCGCAGGATACGGATGGCAATATGCCGGATATTGAAAGTGGCGATTTACGAATTTTTATCAAACGTCATCAAGTATTCAGGGGGAAAAAGGAAATTGTACTGACAGGCAAGGAATTTAAACTGCTTGTATTTTTAGCTAGTCATCCGAATCAGGTTTTTTCTAAGAAATATCTCTTTGAAATGATCTGGCATCTGGATGCGTTAGGGGAAATGGCAACAGTTACCGTCCATGTCAACCGATTGCGGGATAAACTGAATGAAGCGGAACCGGAATTTACGGCGATTGAAACGGTTTGGGGCAACGGATATCGTTTTCGTGCCGATGAAGAATAATAAAAAAGGACTATCCTGTGGGATAGTCCTTTTTTATTACGGGGTGTAAGGAGAAAGTGTGTAAAGAAAACGATTAGTAGTTCACATTGCGGAGTTCGAAGAATGCCTGCGGATGTGCACAAACCGGGCATACACTCGGAGCTTCTTCGGCTTCGATGATGAAACCACAGTTGCGGCAGACCCATGTCTTCTTTTCAGGTTTTTTGAAGACAACGCCATTTTCGATATTAGCCAACAGTGCGAGATACCGTTCTTCATGATGTTTTTCGATTGCAGCTACTTTTTCGAAGAGTGTTGCGATACGGGTAAATCCTTCTTCGCGAGCTTCTTTTGCAAAGGTCGGATACATTTCTGTCCATTCATAATGTTCGCCGGCAGCAGCATCTTTTAATGCTTCTAAATCGTTCGGCATAGCATTGCCATGAAGGCATTTGAACCAGATTTTTGCATGTTCCCGTTCGTTGCCAGAGGTTTCTTCGAAGAAGGCCTTGATTTGTTCGTAGCCGGCTTTTTTAGCGACGCTGGCATAGTATGCATATTTGTTTGTTGCCTGGGATTCACCGGCAAATGCTGCTTGTAAGTTTTTTTCGGTCTTGCTTCCTTTTAATTCCATAATGTGATTCCTCCCTAATGTAAACGCTATACATAATGAAAAAATAGTTATCTGTTTACCGGAAAAGCATTCTTGCCTTTCGATAGTTATATTATAATACATCCTGATTTTAAAATCAATAGATAAGTATTATTTATTGATTTTATTTTCTATAAATAACGACTATCTATAATTAGAACGTATAAAAACAGGCCCATCCTGAGATGAGCCTGTTTTTTGATTATCTTCGACTGGTATCCGTATCTGATTTACTATTGTTTTTAGTGTTTGAACGGGTAGATGTATTATTTTGTGAGGCAGCAGAAGATTTTCTCTGGTCTTGCTGGACTGTGTCGCGACGACTGTTTGAGGTATCGCGGGTAGTTGATGTACTGGAATCATTGAATTTGGATTCGACGTAATTTTCAGTGTCTTTGGCAGAATCTTTCAAATCCCCGTATTTGGCCTTGAACTGGGCTTCCAATTGGTCAGCCTTTTCCGGGTACATTCGTTTTAACTTGGCCAGTATTTCTTCTTTGCTTTCATTTCCTTTATTCAAGGCATTTGTCAATTCCTTATATTCCGTATAATAAGCCATCCATTGTTTTAAAGGGCGGTAGTCATTATCCATGAAGGAGTTGAGGCTCAGAAAAGAAAAGATACAGGTCAGGACAAGGCAGATGACGACTTTGGCCATCAGGCACCCCTCCTTACAGAACGTTGATTGGTATTGTTTTGCCGGGACGCATCATGGCAAGCCTGGCTGGCATAGGTCACAGTCAGGGCAGCAAATAAAACGGCCAGAACTGCGAATACCCGCGTCATAATGGATATTGTTGGCAACGGCAGTAAATCCGTAAACAGATTGGCCGGAATAAAAGAGATACCGATAGCAGCGATGACGACGATGGCCAGGGCCAAATATAGGAAACCGCTCAATACACCGAATACAGTACCCAGAATATCAAGAAATGGGCGGGCTACGGCTTTGGAGGCTTTGGAAACACTGTCGTCGTCGCCCCAGTCAAAATCCTTGCCTGTCTGCTGGTCTTCTTCATAATGCAGTTGTTGTGGCCGGCGCTGGCGTCTGTTGTTTTCCGGATAGGGGGAATTGTACCCGTCATCATAGGGGACACGGTCATACTGTTCCTGCGCAGGCGGCTGGCGATAGTATGATTCACTTTCTCTATGGCGGCGCTGCCGTTCAGGGCTTTTTTCCCAATCGTAGGGTGGATTATTGTCCTGCTGATCCTGGCCGGGACCAAAATCTTCATAATTTTGATAATCCGTACCGGGCATGCGGGGATTATCTTCCGGTATGATTGGCTGGCCGATATAATAGCGGTATATATTTTTCGGATGACCGAGCTTACAGCATATTTCTTCTTCGGATTTACCTTCTTTGGAGCCTAGACGGAATTGTTCTTCACAATCTTCCAGGATGCCTTTCAGATCTCCTTTATCACTCTTTCGGAAATAATACTTTAAGAGGTCCATGAATTCATTTTTTCTCATTGAATCACCTTTCTATGGAATGGCGATGGGATGCTTGTTCATATCGTACGTGATATTTTGCTCCTGTCTGCCAACAGGCAATGCCGATTGCCATAATGGCTAATAACAGGATAAATATGAGAGGAGTCGGCATATTTGGCAGGAATGCAATAGATGCCAACGGTTCCATTTCCATAGCAATGCAAAAGGCGATCCAGCCCAGCAGAGATATGGATAGAAGAGAGCAAAAGCCGCCGAGAACGTATAGGAAAAGATATATATGACGGAGACGTTGTATATCTGTGGATGCAGTCAAAATGGATTTCCTCCTCTGGTATAAGTTAAGAAGAACAGCCCAAATAAGCCATTCCGCTAAGGTCTATAGTACCACAGCAGGCGCTCCGTTACAAGAAGAAAATCATATAAAGAGGGTAGTAATACTGCCGTTTCTTGTGTCAGTATAGCTGATATGATTAAGCAACGATAGAGAATATTTTATAGTAAATTAATATATAACATATATTATATAAACATAGCCTTAAACAGAGTATAAAGATGATGCCAGGGTAAATATATTGAAAAGGGAATTTTCTTGTGATATGATTAGAGTGTATAAAACAGAAAAAATATAAAATAAGTATAACGTATATGATATATCGAAAACAGAGGAGGTTATCAAATGGATAAAAAACAATATGAAAACTATCTGTCTATCATGCGGGAAGAATTAATTCCGGCCATGGGGTGTACTGAACCAATCGCGGTAGCGCTGGCAGCGGCCAAGGCCCGGGACGTATTGGGAGCCATGCCGAAAAGCATGGTTTGCCGGTGCAGTGGTAATATCATAAAGAATGTAAAAGGAGTCGTCGTTCCTAATTCGGGCGGCCAAAAGGGAATCGCTCCGGCAGCTATTTTAGGCATTGTCGGCGGCGATGCTTCTAAAGGCCTGGAAGTCATTGCCGGTGCGGATGAAGCGGCTGTATCCAAGACCAGAGAGTTGGTTGCAGCAGGGTTCTGTCAGTGTGAGCTGGCTGAAGGAGTGGAAAATTTATATGTCCGGGTGGAAGTGGCGACGGATACGGACCGGGTTGTCGTCGAAATACGTACCAACCACGATCATATTTCCCTTATTGAAAAAAATGGCGATGTATTGTTTACCCAGCCGGATGTGGCACAATCCCGTAAGGGCGATAAGAGCAAGCTTAATTTCGAAGATATTTATACGTTTGCGAATACGGTACAGTTAGATGATGTCAGGCCTATCCTGGAACACCAGGTGCAATGCAATACGGCGATTTCTCAGGAAGGACTTAAGAATGACTGGGGTGCCTGTGTCGGCAAGACATTGGCGGCTATGGGCGGCGATGATATACGGATGAAAGCCCGGGCGGCGGCAGCTGCTGGTTCGGATGCCCGCATGAATGGCTGTTCCCTGCCGGTCGTAATTACATCGGGCAGCGGCAATCAGGGGATTACCTGTACGATGCCGCTGGTAGTATATGCCAGGCAGCTGGGCTCGACGGAAGAACAATTGTATCGGGCACTTGCGCTTACTGATTTGCTGGCACTGTACCAAAAATATTATGTAGGTAACTTGTCCGCGTATTGCGGGGCCGTTTCGGCTGGTGCTGCGGCGGGATGCGGCATAGCGTATCTGTATGGAAGCGATTTGGACACGATCAAGCGTACGATGATCAATGCGTTAGGTGACGTAGGCGGCATTGTCTGCGATGGCGCAAAAGCTTCCTGTGCGGCTAAAATCTCCAGTGCTGTAGATGCGGGGATACAAGGATATGAAATGGCAAAATTGGGCCGGGTATTTCCGTTTGGTGAAGGCCTGGTAGAAAAAGATGCCGACCAGACTGTTCGTAATTATGGCCGTGTCGGTAAAAAAGGAATGAAGAGTACGGATGTTGAAATCCTCAATATCATGCTCGGGAATTAGAAAATAAAAAACAGACCTGGTTTTGAAGAATCCCCCCAATGTTATTTTGGTTCAACATGGGGGGATTCTTTTATTATACGAGGTCTGTTTCTTTGTCTGGGAATAATACGGTGCGTTTGTCAAAAATCGTTAAAAAGAGTATCAGGGAATTTGCAACTGGGCGATATCAGCGCGTAGTATCTTGGCAGCCATATCGATATTATCATTTTTCAGGTAATCGATAATAGCAGCATGCAAATCCGCTGAACTGGAAAAATGAGTCTGGACATAAAAAATGGTTTGTACGTCCAAGGCATTTTTTAAGGATTCGCAGGCATAAGCATTATTGCTGACAGAAAAAAGCGTCAGATGAAATTGACAGTTATACTGCCACCGTTCCCGATAAGACTGAGCTGGCAGCATCGTTGACGATTCATAAATATGGTGCAGACGGCTGATCAGTATATGATCGACCGCATGGCCGTATTGGAGCAGGAAAGACGGTTCCAACAGCTCCCGATAGTTCCTCAGATCTGCCATGACCGTATCATTTGGCTGGACGATTTTATACCCCTGGCGGGGAATGCTGCGCAGAAAATTTTGGATAGTCAGTTGTTGCAGTGCTTCCCGGATGGGGGCACGGCTGACATCGTATTTTTCCATGAGAAATTTTTCTGACAAGGTCGTATCCGGTGGATAGATACCGTTCATGATATCGGAAAAAAGGCAGTCATAGACCTTATCTTTTAATGTTTTTTGTTTTTGTGTTTCCATGAAAGGTCTCCTTTCATTCCAATATATGCCGTGTCCGTACTATTTTTTTAGATATGTCTGTTGTATGTTTTTTACATCAGCGGCAGATACGGTTGCCCGTCCCTGCTGGCAAATTTTTTCGATTTCTTTGGCGTCGACGACCCAGCGGGCAGGCCGTAAATCGGCGATATGAGAGGCCATATACGCAGTGATTGCAGCAGCGGCATTACTGTAAGGAAGACTGGCAACGACATAATGGAAATTTGTACGGGGGACGGCTTTCATAGGCTGTTTCCAGACTTCTTCGATTTCCAGGGTGTAATCACATTCGTGATATCCGTTGGATACAGCTTCACGGCCAATATCTTCGGTGTTTTTCTGACCCATATCCAATAACAGATACTGATACAATAAATCATGCTCCAATGCAGCGGCAATAGCGACGCGGCCTGGCAGTATATCGCAGGGATCGTCCTGATACAGCCGGATCAGATCCAACAGGAAATGGAGACGATGCCGTTTAAAGGTGAAGGCGGTGGCTTTCAAAAAGACAGACCGCATGCAGATGTATGTTTTGGTTTGTTCCCGGAAGTCGATGTCGAAATAGCTGAGAGGCGTTTGTTTTTGTACATAGCGATATAATTTTTGTTCCAATTGGATGGCTTTATGCAAGGCTTCGGTGCGGACCTCCGGGGTAGCAGCACGGTTCAGCCGCTGCCGGTTCAGCCGGTCTAAATAGTTCAGGCCGGCAGTTTCGACAGCCAGGGCACTGAACGGTCCGTTATCTTGCTGATGCATGAATATATCTGTTTTATCGGTATCTGATAATCTATATTCTTCCATGATGAAAAGACTCCTCTATACTGGATTAATCGTATTATCAATAGTAATGTTGTCGATATTATGATGAGGTTTCCCCGGGGCAAGCTGACTTTGGAAATAATCTTTGAAAGACTGGACCCAGGTGCGGGCCGGATGAGATAAGAATCCCCTGCTTTTCCAAATGATAGCCAGTGTCCAATAAATATGGGGCTTGATCAATGGAATGTGTACGACATCTTTGGGGATGCGTTTGCAGATGCTTTGGGGCAGAAGCGCGATGCCCAACTCGCTGCGGACCATTTCCACGAGAAAATCCCAGTTGCTGCTGCGGCAGACAATCTTTGGCTGTGCCATGATTTCCTGATAGAAAGAGCGGATGTAGGGTGTCAGAGAAAAGGACTGGGTATATGAAACGAGCGGTTCGTTTTTTATTTCTTCCAGTGTCAGGCCTTTGCGGTCCGCCAGGGGATGATGTGACCAAACGACGACATCCAGCGGCTCTTCATTGAAAATGAAGAAATCATAAGGCATGGTCGTGTTGATGGGCAGGGCGACAAAACCGGCCTGGATCAGGCCGTCGTCAATAGCGGAAATGATGTCCTGGGAACCGACTTCGGTCATTTCCAGTTCGATATCCGGATATGCGGTAATGAATTGACGGATAAAGGGAGAAATAAAGGAAGAGCCAATCATCGGCGGGACGCCGATAGCCAGTTTTCCGGCATTCTGCAGCGGAGCCGATTCCATTTCTTCGTTCAGCTGGGTAAATCCTTTCATCAGATCTTCGATTTTGGGGAGCAGGTATGCTCCCGTTTCCGTAAGTTCGACATTTTTTCCTTTACGGTCAAATAATTGGACGTTCCAATGTTCTTCCATTGCTTTAATGCCTTTGCTGATGGAAGGCTGGCTGATATGAAGGGATTTGGATGCCTTGGTAAAACTTTTTTTATGAGCAACTTCGATAAAATATGTTAATTGAAATAAATCCATGGCCAGGCTCACCTCTTTAATATCCCTATCTTATCATATTTCCTTAAAGAATAGAATAAAAATATGTCAGGCGATGCAGGGCACCTCTATATTTCTACGGTGGAAACGTTGTATAATGTATATATATTGAAAAAGGAGGAATAGCCCATGGCGGTACGATGGATTATGCATGTCGATATGGATGCGTTTTATGCATCTGTTGAGCAGCGGGATAATCCGGCATTAAAGGGACGGCCTGTGATTGTAGGAGGGCTTTCTGACCGGGGCGTAGTGGCGACGGCATCATATGAAGCAAGAAAATTCGGGATCCATTCGGCTATGAGTATGCGGCAGGCTCGCCGCCTTTGTCCGAATGGTGTATTTTTGCCGGTACGGATGTCCCATTACCGTCGGATTTCTCATCAGATCCGCCTTATTTTATCGCACTATTCGCCATTTATAGAACCGTTGGCTTTAGATGAAGCCTTTTTGGATATATCGGGAATGGAACTTCACTATTCGCATGTTACGGATATTGCCAAGGCTGCTAAGAAGGATATCTATAAGACGACGGGCCTGATTGCATCTGCCGGTATCGGCCCCAATAAGTTCCTGGCCAAACTGGCATCGGATTTGCGCAAGCCGGATGGGCTGGTGTGGATTCCTTATGGAACGGAGCAGGCTATGCTGGCACCCTTGTCGGTGAGCCGGCTGTGGGGAGTCGGCAACGTGACGGAACAGGCTTTGCGACGGGCCGGATTCAAGACCATCGGGGATATTGCCAGTGCGGGGCCGGATGCGTTACGGCCAGTGGTAGGAAATCAGGCCGGCCGTATTTATGACTTGTCGTTAGGGAAGGATAAGCGGCCGCTGGAAATCAGCCGTCGTCCCCAATCTGTCGGCAATGAACATACCTATGATCATGATTTGCTTACGCCGGCGGAAGCCGAAGAACAGCTCCGCATTTTAGCGAATGAAGTATCATGGCGGCTGCGTCAAAATCACCTTATGGGCCGGACGATTACGTTGAAGGTACGGTTTGCATCGTTTCAGACGATAACCCGGTCGTTGACCTGGGAAGGCGTAGGGACCTGTGCCGAAGAGCAGCTTTATTTCGCGGCCAGGAGACTGTATCAGAAGCGGGGACGCAATGAACCGATACGATTGTTGGGATTGACGGTGAGCCAGCTGCAGCGATATCAGGTCCAGGGAGATTTGTTTTCTGATGATGATGATACGAAGGCCAAAGTAACGGAAGCCATTGACACATTGCAGAAGCGGTTTGGCCGCAACGCGTTGATGAAAGGCTTTTTGTGGGAATTATCACATGAAAAGGAGAAGTAAAGAATCCGAAGTCAGGGGGTTCTGAATATATACAAAGGAGTGAACTATTATGGCACTTTTTAAAGTAGCTGCCCATACGGGTGAAAACAATAACGGGTATATTTCGTATGATACGGATACGAAGGCATTGGATGTACATCTGAATGATGATTCCATCAATACCAAAGTCCGTACGTATTTGACATCCGTTCAATCGATGCACCGTTTTACCGATTTATCTCTCTATGACACGATTAATGCTATCCCGGCGTCCAGTCTGGAAACATTGAAATTGGCTTTGGGATATATTTGGTTGGCAATGGGGGTACATATTGATTGGAGCCGTCCTGTTGACATGGCATGAGGCACATATCTAAGCCAACGGTCGGAGGTTAAAATGAATATCCACAAAGTATCCACATTTTATACGCAGCTCGGTGTATGGAATGTGGATATTTTGTCGCAGAGCCCAATTTTATGCTGATAATGGCAGTGCATACATTTCTAAAAAATATTATAAAATGTGGATACATTTATAAATAAAGTGTATAATCGTATGAAAACAGCAGATTAAATGGCACAATTAAGCCACTTAAAGGCTATTAACACATACCTGATAAAATGTGTATAAGTGATTGAAAAAAGTGGATAACTCCTTGAAGTTAAAGTATGCACATTCTGAAGAATGTGGTGAAAATGTGTTTCAAGGCTCTTTTTTTAGCCATTTATCTACTGTTTAGGACTGTTTATTTCTGAAGTTATCCACACATATCATCTCGAATTCATAAAAGCATGGGCGTCTTTTTACCGTAAAAAATAGCAGGGACCTTACGAGAAACGTATACGGTGTGGTATACTGAAAAAGCTTGATATCCTAATTATGAGGAGGAACCGATTGTGAAAGCAGTAATACGAGGTTTGATCGTACGAGGAAATGAAATAGTAAATGGCAGTGTATTGATGTATGAAGGAGATAAAATCTGGAAAATCATACCACGTAAACAGTTTCGGGCGGGTATGTGCACTGATTTGATCGATGCCAGAAATGGTTTTGTCGTACCGGGCTTTATCAATGAACATATTCATGGGTGTGCCGGCGCGGATACGATGGATGAAGATGATGATGCGTTAGCGACGATGCAAAAGGCGTTGCCGTCGACGGGCGTTACATCGTTTGTGCCGACGACGATGACCTATCATAAAGAACGTATCCAAACAGCGTTGGAACGGATCCGCAGGGCCAAACGTAATACGGGGGCGCAGATTTTGGGTGCTCATATGGAAGGGCCGTTTATCAGTAAGCGCTATAAAGGGTCTCAGGAAGCAGAAGATATCCTTCCGGCGGATTTCTCCTGGTTAGCACCGTATGCGGATGTGATTAAAATTATTACATTGGCACCGGAAGAACTGAAAAATAAGACATTTCTCAAAGATTGTGCGGATAACGGTATCATAGTATCTTTCGGTCATACGGCGGCATCCTATGAAACCGTCATGGATGTGATTTCCCAGGGCGGCATATATCATGCGACGCATCTGTTCAATGCCATGCTTCCCTTTGCCCATCGTCAGCCGGGTATCGTCGGTGCGGCACTTCTCAGCGACCGTATTCATTGTGAATTGATTTGTGACAATGTGCATGTACATCCCGCAGCCCAAAAACTGGTATATAAGCTGAAGGGTGCGGACGGCATCATCCTGGTGACCGATTCCCTGCGGGCCTGCCTGCAGGGGGATGGTGAGTCCGAATTAGGCGGACATAAGGTATTTGTCAAAAATGGCGAGGCTCGTCTGGCTGATGGAACCATTGCTGCCAGCGTAGCGCCGATGAATGAAATGGTACTTCATTTTCTCATTAACAGCGGGGCCTCCTTGCCGGAAGTTGTTGCCATGGCTACGGCAAATCCGGCAAAAGATTTAGGCGTTTATGACCGTATCGGTTCGTTGGATGAAGGAAAGCAGGCTGATTTTGTCGTGTTGGATAGTGAAGACTTGCATGTCAAACAGACGGTAATCGCAGGTGAAATCGCATATAATGAAGACAACCAGTAAAATTTTAGCCGGCATCGTATGTATCGTTGCAGGTGCTTTTGCATTATATCAAGGTATGCATACGTCGGAGCCCGGTGCCAATCCAATCCAGACGCAGGATGAAGCGCAACGTATCGTATCCCGCATGTCTGCAGAAGATAAAGTAGGCCAACTGCTCATGGTGGGTATCCGGCAGCCCATCCTGGATGCCGATGCCTCCTGGCAGCTGTCTCAATTTCATTTGGGAAATGTTATTCTGTTTGACCGGAATATGGAATCACCGGAACAAGTTAAAAAATTAACGGGCCAAATCAAACAGCAAATAGAAAAGCAAAGCGGTGTGGCGCCTTTCATCGCTCTCGATCAGGAAGGCGGTCAGGTCTTACGCATGCGGAATGCCTTTCCGGCAGTACCCGGCGAAGCCGCTATTGGACAGGGCGGAAATCCGGAATCCGCAGAAAAATGGGCAGTCATAACGGGAAATACGTTACAAAAAATGGGTATTACCGTAAACTTTGCGCCTGTGGTAGACCTGGGTTCTCAGGCTGGCCGGTCGTATGGCAGTGATCCGGCGGTGGTTACGGCATATGCGCAGCAAGCCTGCAACGGATATGCGCAGACACAGACATGGTGCTCCCTGAAACATTTTCCGGGTATCGGCAAGGTGCGGACAGATCCCCATGTAGATGGGGACAGCGTCCGGGCGACGGCGGATGAGCTGATGGAACAGGATATGAAGCCCTTTGCCAATCTGATCAAAACGGTACCGAATGATACGATGTTCATCATGGTATCGAATGTAACCTTTCCGGCCCTGGATGATACGGTGCCGGCGTGCGTATCCAAACCTATTATGACAGACATATTGCGGAACCAGTTCCACTATGAAGGACTTATCGTATCCGACGATATGGAAATGGGGGCCATGGCCAAACACTATGCATTCGCTGATATGGGCGTCATGGCTATCAAGGCCGGCGCGGACATGGTACTGGTATGTCATGATTATACGCATGAACAGGAGACGTATAACGGTCTTTTGAAGGCCTATCAGAACGATACTGAATTCCGTAAGCTGGTAGATGAAAAGGTACTTCATATTGTCAGGACAAAACTGATGAAATGGCAGGACGGGGCAGCTGGAAACAACTAGATGTACAGCTGGCTCCTATACAAAAGAAGCAACAATCCCGAATAGAGTAATTGGGAATTGTTGCTTCTTTTTTGATGATCAGAAAATCGGTACGATTGTCTGATCCTTTATTTTCCGAAGACGCCTTCAAGATAATTTGCTGTATCGCTGAGATTATTTGACTGATAGCTTTCGATATCGCCCTTATCGCAGAGAGAGGCAAAGTTAGGATCAATCGGTAATTTGGCCGTATGAGGGATTTCAAATTTCTTAGCTGATTCTTCTACATGGCTTGGCCCGAAGATTTCCACTTTTTCGTGGCAGTTAGGACATTCGAAGTAGCTCATGTTTTCAACCAGTCCCAGGACAGGAATACTTAACATTTCTGACATGTTATAGGCTTTTTCAACAATCATGGAAACGAGTTCCTGTGGGGACGTGACGATAAGGATACCATCGACAGGCAGGGATTGGAAAACGGTCAACGGCACGTCACCGGTTCCCGGCGGCATATCGACAAACATGTAGTCAATGTCGCCCCAGAGGACATCGGTCCAGAACTGTTTGACAGCACCGGCAATGATAGGGCCACGCCATACGACAGGAGCACCCGGATCTTCCAGGAGCAGGTTCATCGACATTACTTTGATGCCGGTCTTGGTGTCGACGGGATTGATGCCGCTTTCATCACCCGTAGCGTGGGCATTGATACCGAAGGCTTTAGGGATGGACGGGCCGGTAATATCGGCATCCAGGATAGCGGTTTTAAAACCGCGGCGCTGCATCTGTACAGCCATCAGGGATGTGACGAGAGATTTGCCAACACCGCCCTTGCCGCTGACAATGGCAATAACATGTTTAACATGGGTACCTTCATGGGGTTTTGCCTGGAGGTCCTGGGGGGACGTACGGCTGGAACAGTTGCTGCCGCAACTTGAACAGTCATGGTTACAATTTTCAGATTCACTCATGGATATCATTCTCCTTTATTTTTGCATTTCCGGTTTGGCAGCATGGATGGCTGCACGTACCGGCATGTTCACAAATTTGTATGTGACCGCCTTCGATGAGGAGACGTTTTCCGTGAACCAGGGCATCGGCTAATTTATGCCGGGCTGCATCATAAATTCCCGTGACCGTAGTACGAGATACGTGAATTTGGGCAGCACATTGCTCCTGGGTCAGACCGACCCAGTCGATGAGACGGATTACTTCGTATTCATCGACGCTCATAATGACTATTTCCGTATCAGTAGAACAACCCGATGGTGCAAATACTCCCGATTTAGGAAGAGCACAGACACGTCGGCAACGTTGTGGTCTGGCCATGAAAACACCTCCTTTAACAGTCTGTAATTATTATATGATGATATATGACATATGTCAATAAATGAAATATCAGAAGATAGTGTTAACGTATGATAGGGAAACTGCTATTAGAAAAATCCCGGGATCCTTGGGCGGAAAGTTCGCAATCATACAAAAAAGACAGCATTCTGATGGGAATCTGAGTACAGGAGGCTGTCTATTGGGGATACCTCTTGAAAAGAGGTATTTTTATATATGTTATGTAGTTGGATTGTGAGCTTCGTATCTTTTTCGTTTTCGCACGAACGTGGAAGGGGTCATATTCATCGCCTTGGCGGCATCTCTTACGTTACCATATTTATGATAAGCCAATACCAAATATTGGTATTCGGTTTTAGCCATGGTTTCTTCTAAATTTTGGGGAAGTTCTATTGGCGTATTTTTCGATGGAACAGATGCTGGGCTGACTGATGATTCTTTTGCAGGATTTGTTGATGAACGTTGTGAATAGATATGTAAATCATCTGCCCGGATTTCATTACCGGAGCTGACGATGATTGCCCGTTCAATAATATTTTTTAATTCGCGGATATTGCCAGGCCAGTCATATTCATTTAAAAGCTGAATGGATAAATTGGTAAATTCCTTTTGAAAATTATATTTTTTATTCAGCTTCTTTAGGAAAGCCCGAGACAAGGGGGTGATATCTTTGCGGCGATAGCGCAGCGGTGGGATGGAAATAGGAAATACCGTTAACCGGTAATATAAATCTTCACGAAAATCACCGGTTTCCACCATTTTTTTCAGGTTGCGATTTGTGGCAGCAATGATGCGTACGTTTATATCGATGGCTTTGGTGCCGCCTATTCGGCGTATTTTTTGTTCCTGCAGGGCACGTAATAATTTTACCTGCATGGATTTTGGTAATTCGCCGACTTCATCAAGAAACAGGGTTCCGTTATTGGCCAGTTCGAACATGCCCATCTTGCCGTTGCGGCTGGCACCGGTAAAAGCACCAGGTTCATAGCCAAACAACTCGCTTTCTATCAGATTGTCCGGGATGGCACCGCAGTTGACTTCAATCAGGCTGTTCTTGGCACGGAGGCTGTTTTGATAAATGTAACGGGTCATCACTTCTTTACCGACCCCGGTTTCGCCGAACAACATGACCGTTGTATCCATGGGAGCGACCCGATTGGCCAGGAACAAGGAGGAGAGCGAAGCATTATCGACGCATATCATATCCTGTTCAGTTAAAGAAGCCTGTATATGGGCTCGTTCCAATCGATATCGCTCAATCGCTTCTTCTTTTTCCTGGATTTCTTCTTTCAAACTGTAAATTTCTGTCAGGTCGCGAACGTTGGTAACAATCATAACAAGCTCGCCTTCTTTATTGAAGATAGGAGAACTTGTTATAAGGGCTTCTTTGCCCGTTTTAAATTGCTGATGCAGGGTAATAGGTGTTTTTGTCTGGATAACCCGGAGTGAGCCAGAATGGGAGATGACTTTTTGGTCTACTAAATCAGCCATGTTTTTACCCATGACTTCACTCTTTTTCAATCCGGTGATTACTTCATAGGCATGATTGATCAGAATCGTATTTGCCTGACCATCGGTAATATAGATACCATCAAAAGAGTATTCGATGATGGCGCTCATGCGGTCAGCAACTTCAGCGATAGTTGAGAAAATTTGTTTCTTTACCATGAGATGTCAATCCTTTCAGGTTTGCCGCCTTTCATAAGAATTTAAAATACCTAAAGCGTTCCTGTATTTCTGTATGACACGACGGGATACGGTGAGCTGAAAGCGATTCTTCAATAATTGCAGAAGTTGGGAATCACTATAAGGGTTTGAGGGTATTTCTTCATGAATCAATGTGCGAAGGGCGTTATTGATTGCTAAATGAGAAATACCGGCACCTTCCTTTTGAGGCAAAGACCGTTGGAAAAGAGACTTGAAGGAAACCGTACGCCAGGGCATTTGCAGATATTTATCTTTAGTAGAACGACTGATGGTGGAAATATGCAATCCCGTTGCTTCCGCAATATTTTTGAGCGTCATGGGGCGCAAGGTGTGATGCTTCTGGATATAGTCGTATTGCCAATCCCAAATTGCATTAGTCAGGGCCAACAGGGTTTGGCGGCGTCGTTCGACGTTGTGTAGAAGTAGATAAC
>JALCDF010000039.1 GCA_022641375.1 Megasphaera sp.
CTGCGGGTATGAACCGCATGCTCTAGCCAACTGAGCTAAGCCGCCATGTGTGGAGCTATTGACCGGGATTGAACCGGTGACCTTATCCTTACCAAGGATACGCTCTACCGACTGAGCTACAACAGCTTATGTACCGTTCAAAGCCTTATATAGTTTTCAAACGATGATGACAAAAAAATATGGTAGCGGGGGCAGGACTTGAACCTACGACCTTCGGGTTATGAGCCCGACGAGCTACCAACTGCTCCACCCCGCGACGTTAATGGTGGTGGGGGAAGGATTCGAACCTTCGAAGGCAAACGCCGGCAGATTTACAGTCTGCTCCCTTTAGCCACTCGGGAACCCCACCAATCTTGGAGCCGACAATAGGACTTGAACCTACAACCTACTGATTACAAGTCAGTTGCTCTACCAATTGAGCTATGTCGGCCTGTTCAACAGAACATAAATGATTATAACAGATAATCGTTTATCTGTCAACACTCTGTTCAAAAGATTTAAAAGCGTACAACAACGCGCTCAAATCAGCTGACTAGAGAATTGTACTATATTTTGGGATGAAATGCAAGAGAAAAACACAAATTTATTATCATTTATTTTCTTTTTGTGAACCTCTCTTCTTTCTCCTCAATTGCCAAAAAACCACAGCACTGGCAGCCGCCACATTCAGGGAATCTACATGATGTGCCATCGGTATTTTTACCACATAATCACAAGCTTCGATGACGTCCCGCGGCAGGCCATCTCCTTCTGTTCCGAAAAAAACGGCCAGTTTATCTTCGTCCGCCGGCTGCAGCTGTTCTATCGGTATCGTCTGCTCACACAATGCCATGGCTGCCGTTTTGAATCCCATGGCATGGAAAACCGACATATCCCCCTCCATACGGGACCAGGGGATTTGGAACACCGTGCCCATACTGACCCGGACAGCCCGCCGACAAAGAGGATCGCAGCAGGAGTGCGTCACGATGACGGCATCCATATCCAATGCCGCAGCCGAACGAAAAATAGCCCCGACGTTCGTCGCATCGGTAATACCATCCAGGACGGCCACTCTGCCAGCATGTCGGAGCAGTTCCTCCGGTACCGGCAGCACCGGCCGCCGCATTGCGCATAACACCCCACGGGTAAGCGGATAACCCGTCAACTGCGCTAATATTTCCCTGTCGCCCGTATATACGGGAACATCTTCCCAGGAATCCAAAAGCGCTCCGGCCTGACCGGTAATGCGTTTGCGTTCCATCAAAAAAGCCAACGGCATATATCCGGCCTGCAACGCCACCTGAATCACTTTAAGGCTTTCCGCGATAAATATTCCCTTTTCCGGTTCCCTGCGGCTCCGCAGCTGCTGTTCCGTCAGATGGGCAAATATATCCAGTTCTGGCGCGTTACAGTCCGTAATCTCCCTGATGACAGCCACCATCATTCCTTCTTTCATAAAATCTGATTTATAATATAGTATACTATGCATGCTATCATAAATGCAAAACAAACGAGATCAGGATATAGGAAGAACCAGTTGTTAACATACAGCCTTGACCACGTCATATGTACTTGTTATGATTTATAATAGAATATGTTGACAGAAAGGAGTCTCGTCATGCGCAGTCAGCCAATAAAAGATTTTGCCCGTTCGCTGCATCTGGATGCCTGCGGTATCGCCCCTATCCCTTTAGACGGCCGTGTCGATACAAATGCGATTTGTCCCCTTGCTTCCGGACAAGGGCCGGAACGATTTGAACCAGACCGGCTGCTGCCGGAATGCCGGTCCATCATCGTCATACTGTTCCCGTATTATACCGCCGATGACCCGGACAGCAACCTGTCCATGTACTGCCGCTGTACAGACTATCACCTCATCGTACCAGCCTATCTGGATCGCATCGCCGCATTCCTTCAAAACACCTATCCCGGTTGTTCCTCACGCTGCGTCGTCGACACGTCGCCCCTTTCGGACCGCTGGCTGGCTTATAAAGCCGGATTGGGATTTTTCGGTGACAACGGCTGCTTTATTAACAAGAAATACGGTTCATATTGTTTTATAGGAAGTATCCTGACCACCCTCCCGTTTGATCCCGATGAACCGATAACAGACCACTGTCTTCACTGCGGTGCCTGTGCAGCCGCCTGTCCCGGCCATTGTCTGGAAAACGGCACCTATTCCTATGAATACTGCAAATCGTATCTGACTCAAAAAAAAGGTGATTTGACGCCTCAGGAAATCGCCGTCATCAAAAAGACGCCGCTGGTCTTCGGCTGTGATGAATGTCAGCGAGTCTGCCCTCACAATAACGGCATCGCCACAACACCATTGCCCGAATTCAGGCAACATCGGTTGACACGAATAATACCAGATGACATAGAATCCCTGACCAACAAAGAATTCAGGCAGACCTACGGCAACAGAGCCTTCTCTTGGCGGGGGAAAAAAATATTGCTGCGGAATATATCATATACCACAGCAATAAAGGATACCTAAAAAATACTCTTATTAAATTTAAAATCAAAAAAACACCCGTATGGGTGTTTTTTTAATTTCCGCCACCGTGAGTCGTATCCAGATTGAGGAACAAGGTAAATTCCCCTTTGAAGTAAAGTTTAATCGAACCAACGGGGCCGTTACGGTGCTTGGCCAGTATAACTTCCGTGATGTGCTGGTTCTCCGTTTCTTTATCATAGTAATCTTCACGATACAGGAAGGATACGATATCAGCATCCTGTTCCAATGCCCCCGATTCACGAAGGTCACTGAGCATCGGCCGTTTATCCTGTCGGCTTTCGACACTACGGCTGAGCTGAGACAACGCAATCAGCGGTACTTTTAGTTCCCGGGCCAGTGCCTTGAGGGAACGGGAAATTTCGGAGATTTCCTGCTGACGGCTTTCAGAATTACGGCCGGTCATCAATTGCAAATAGTCGACAACAATGAGGTCAAGGCCTCGTTCGGACTTAAGCTTCCGCGATTTGGAACGCATTTCGGCCACGGAAATGCCCGGTGTATCATCAATATATATCGGCGCCGAATACAGTTTATCACAAGCATCAGTAAGACGCGTCCATTCTTCATCACTGTTAATCTGACCGGTACGAAGTTTCTGGGAATCAATATGGGCAATCTGACATAACAGCCGCTGCACAAGTTGTTCCTTCGACATTTCCAACGAAAAGAACGCAACGCTCTTATGCTGACGCACGCCTACATTCTGGGCAATATTCAGCGTAAATGCCGTCTTCCCCATACTGGGGCGGGCCGCAACAAGGATCAGGTCCGATGGCTGCAGGCCCGATGTAATCTTATCCAGATCACGAAATCCCGTAGCCAGTCCTGTCAGTCCGGCCTTGTTTTCGTACAGTTTGGTAATCTTATCGAGCGTTTCTTCGACAACTTCACCGACCGGTGAAAAATCGCCGCGATTATTGCTTTCCGATAACTGCAGTATTTTGCGTTCTGCATCGTCAAGCAGGTCTTCCGGTTCTTTCTCCCCATCATAGGCTTCTGTTGTCAAATCCGTACAGGTCGTAATAATATTGCGGGCCAGTGCTTTATCCGCTACGATATTTACATAATATTCAATATTGGCGGCTGTCGCCACCATTCCGGGCAGGCTGAGGATATATTCCATGCCGCCGGCATCATCGATTTTTTTCATGCGCCGCAGTTCTTCCGGCAAGGTAATGACATCGATTTCCTTGTTATCATGGTGCAAATGCTGCATAGCTTCAAAGATGATACGATGGACTTCACGATAAAAATCATTGGCCTGTAGTTTTTCCATAGCTACAATGACCGCGTTATGGTCCAACATCATCGCTCCTAATACAGCCTGTTCTGCTTCTACATTCTGCGGTGGAATACGTTGTTCCATGTATTATATTAACTCCCTTATTTGACCAGCATGATATCCAATACTTCCTGGATCGTCGAAACCCCGGAAATATGCAGCTGTAAATGTTCTGCCGGTATATCCTGTTTGTTTTCTGCCGGGATAACAATCCCTTTCATGCCGGCCTGACGGGCACCATACGCTTTTTCAAACACCCCGCCGACAGGCTTGACTTTGCCCTGGACAGAGATTTCACCGGTTACAGCCAAATCCTGCCGTACCGGCGTATGCGTAATAGCTGAAATCAGCGCCGTCGTAATCGCACAACCGGCAGAAGGACCATCAATATTCCCGCCACCGATAAAATTAACATTTACATCATAATCAGATAATTCTTTTCCTGTCATCAGTCGTACTGCAGCCGCAGCATTAAACATGGAGTCTTTCGCCATCGAGCCGGCCGTATCGTTAAACCGATAGTAGCCTTTGCCCGGCGTACGGGCTGGAAATGCCACTGCTTCGATTTCAATGGCCGAACCTAAATAGCCGGATACCCCGAGCCCGAAAATCTTCCCAATTGCCGGCGTATCTGATGATTTGACAACGGCATAGGGTGTCAGACGGCTGATCTGCGCCACGCGAAGGACCTGGTCTTTTGTAATAAAGACATCGTCTTTGCTGCCTTTACGATATACGGAAAGGCCATAGGCATCTGCTAAAATATTGACGGCTTTCCGGCCTTCAATCGTATATTCACTGATGAGTCCGGCCACGCCGTCTTCCAGCCGCGCTCCCAGTTCCACTGCAGCATTCATGATAATCTGCTGGATATCAGCCGGTACGAGCGGTTCAAAAAAGACTTCAGCACAACGGGACCGGATAGCCGGGTTGATTTCCGACGGATTACGCGTCGTCGCACCGATCAGGATAAAATCCGCCGGCGCCCCTTCGGCAAAAAGTTTACGGATATATTTCGGTACATTGGGGTCATCCGCATCATAGTACGCTGATTCAAATTTTACTTTTTTATCTTCCAATACTTTCAGCAGTTTGTTCAGCAGCATAGGATCCATCTCACCGATTTCATCGATGAACAGGATGCCACCATGCGCTTCTGTTACCAATCCCGGTTTAGGTTCTGGTATTCCCGTCTCTGCCAAATCACGGCGGGCTCCCTGATAAATAGGGTCATGAACCGAGCCAATCAGCGGATTGGTCATATCCCGGGAATCCCAACGCAGCGTCGTCCCATCGGTTTCGATAAAAGGTGCCTCCGCTCCAAAAGGCGTAAACGGCATCTTCTTCGCTTCATCAAGAACGATGCGGGCTGCCGTCGTCTTGCCGACGCCCGGTGGCCCATATAACAGCAAATGCTGCGGATAGGCCGAGGCCAATTTGCTTTGCATCGCTTCCACGGCCCGTTCCTGTCCCACAATAGCACTGAGTTTTTTCGGCCGCACCCGTTCCATGATAGATTCCGTGAGATGGACTTTATCCAGTTCTTCCAATTCACTGAGTTTGTGTTTCGACTGCGGTGTTTCTACATCATGGAGCTCTTCTTTGATGAGTTCCATCTTGATTTCCTGTATATAGTCCTGCTGTTTTTCTTCCATACGCTGGGAAATCTTCTTTTCCAGCCGTTCTTCCATCGCCTGACGAGCCAGCATTTCCGCCAGCACCGATTCCAGCTCATTGAGAACATTTACCACTTCTTCATCATTCGGTACATGATCATACGAAGCATCTTCGTAAACAAGACGCTGTAATCCTACCAGGCGGCGTTTGGGATCTTCCGCATGGACATAGGATAGTGCCGAAAATTTACTGGCCCGGAGAACCATTTTTTCCGGACTGATAAGACTGGTAAAAGCGCCATAGAGCACATTCACCTGGCGGCGGAGTTCTTCTTCCGCCGTCGGTTCCAGATATTTATGGCGCTGCAGCAATCGATCGAGTAATTCTTTCATAATGTCTCCCTGAGGCAGTTATGCTTCTACAACATGTACCTTAATCACACTGGTAATCGTAGGATGAACCCGAATCACAACATCGTACGTCCCCAACGATTTGATAGGTTCCTTCATTTCAACTTTCTTTTTATCAAGGTCAATATCATACTGTGCCTTTGCGGCTTCACTGATGTTCTTGCCTGTAATAGCACCGAATACCTTACCGCCTTCGCCTACTTTTACCGGTACGGTCAGTTCTACCTTCTTCAACTGGCTGGCCAAAATCACCGCTTCGTCCGAAGCTACCTGTGCTTTATGTTTAGCAGCTGCCTGCTTCTGTTGGGCATCATTTATATTTTCTACGGTGCCGGCTTTGGCTAATTTGCGAGGCAGCAGGAAATTACGGCCATACCCTTCGGAAACTTCGATAATTTCACCTTTTTTACCTAATTTTTTAACATCCTGTAATAATATTACTTTCATTATGTATCAATCTCCTTATCCTGATTTAGTAACTTGCGGAGAGCCATCATAACATCTCCCTGTGCTTCAGCCAAGGTCTTGCCCTTCAGCTGTACACCGGCAACGGTACGATGACCGCCGCCCCCCAATTCTTCCATCACCAATTGTACATTGATGGTTCCTTTCGAACGAGCACTGACCCCGATCACCTTTTCAGACAGATAATAAAATGTGAAACTGGCTTCCACATTATCGATTGTAATAAGCAAATCGGCAACCTGTGCTGCCATGATGGTAATATTCTTCATTCCCGCCGGACAGCTTGCCATGGCAATGCCGTCCGAAATCTGGGCATCGCCGAGGACACGGGCCCGTTCCTTTACCGTATCAAAATCCATGCTAAACAATTCCCGCACGACTTCGGGATCGGCTCCGCTGCGACGCAGATACGCCGCAGCATCAAATGTACGGACGCCTGTCTGCACGGCGAAATTCTTTGTATCTACAACAATGCCCGAATAGAGGGCTGTCGCTTCAATCTTTTCCAATTCTATATCTTCCTGATAGTATTGCAATAATTCTGTCACTAATTCGCAGGTAGATGAACTCGATGCTTCTGTATATGTCAGAAGCGGTTTCTTTATAAAATCGGAACTGCGCCGATGATGATCGATGACGACGCGCTTATCGGTCTTATCCAGTAATTGCGGTGCTACCGTCATATCCGGACGGTGCACATCGACAATGAACAATAACGTCTGATTATTACAGATATCTTCCGCTTCTTCCTGTTGGATAAACAGGCTCTTATATGCCGGCATATCCGACATGGTTTCCTGCAGCCGATGGATGGCACTGGTCTGATTACTGATGACAATATGACAGGGCTTGCCCGCCAATCTGGCCATGTGGGCCACACCCACAGCAGCGCCGACACTATCATAATCTTCCCGTTCATGGCCCATAATCAGGACCAGATCACTGGTATCAATGAGTTCATGAACCGCCTGAGCAACAACACGAGCCCGCACGCGGGTATTCTTTTCTACCGTCCGGGTCTTGCCGCCATAAAAATGGGCCGAACCGTCTTCTTCATATACGACAGCCTGATCGCCGCCGCGTCCCAGAGCCAGGTCCAGGCCGGCACCGGCCTTATCAGCTAATTCATTGAACCGGGATTTCCCGCCTATGATGACCTCTTCGGAAAATGTAGCCACGCCCATACTAATGGTAACGGGAATACGGTTTACCGTATGGATGGAACGTATCTTTTCCAGGAACGAAAAGTTATCTTTTTTCAAATCCGTCAACGTCTGACGGCTCATGCAGGCAATATAATTATCATTGCCATACGAACGGACAAAACATCCCCGGCCGGTAAGTTCCCCTACCAGGCAATTATTTACATTCGTCCACAATGTCGCCTTCTGAACAGCAGACATTCCTTTGGCAACCTCTTCTTTGTTGTCAATTTCAATATCACAAAATACCGGCATCGCTTCCAGGCAATGCAGCTTTTGTGTTTCCGTTTCCGTAATATCTTCAAAATACAAGATAAGGTAATTATCATCTTCTACAGCTTCTGTCTGCAGATATTTATAGACGACACGATAATATCGTTCGTTGATATGTTCAAAAAAGTACCCGAACTTACCCCAAAATTTATCAATATTTAAATTAGGCATGATATGGTCTAATTTTTGGTCGTTATCGATATCTCCTACCCAGTCCCGAAACACACTGTTCGCCCAGCATAAATTGGACTGCATATCAATAATAGCTATCCCGATAGGCAGATTCTGGACCGCATAGGTCGAGGCCTGATCCACACTTTGGGAAATCGCATCAAAAAGCTGACTGATTTCACGATTCCGTTCGTTTTTATTTTTTATCGTCAGGACATATGCCCCAATAATCAAAATAAGTGCCAATACTGCAATGACCCAGTTATAAAAAGCAATGACCAACAGCAGTAAAACGGTAATGACATAGAGCGGTAATTCATTCCGTTTTGACATTAATTTTTTAAACATCATTCCGCCCCCTGCGTATTATATCACGCCCGTTTCTTACGGTAATTCGCCAGCATATCAAAAATACCGGCCAAAAATGCCGCATACGAAAAAACCGGCATGATAAAAAATGAAATAAGAAAAAGGGCTTGCAAACCATTTCCCATATGGAAACGGCGGTTAATCAGATAAAACAGTAATGCGATACCTTCAATACAAATAAAGAAAAAAGCCATCTGATACAGATTCAGGCCGATGATATACAACCAGCCAATATCCCGGGACGTACCCCAATAGTTCATAACGATAGCCAATATATACAAGTATATCATACTACGTGGTATTTCCCAACAACGAATCGGCAAAAATGGCTGTACGGAAAACCCCAGCCGCCGCAAAATAACCTGGGCCACCTTAATATTAGCATAGCCGACAATCATCGTAGCCAGACAGAATAACAAGGGCAATAACGCCGGCAATATCTGCTGGACCTGATTGAACTGCTGCTTATATTCGACGATCTGTACTTCCGATATACCACTGGCTTCATACTGCGCAATCATCTGGGCCGTTGCATCACTGAATAAATCCTGTATCATCGTAAATGCATTGATTCCCATGAATAGATAGGCAGCACCCATAAGGACACTGCAGGTGACGATGAACGCTGCCGTAACGCCAAACAACATCTTCGCCGGCGGCCATTCATAGCGGAATCCCGCCCCGATAGCCATGCCGACAGCACCAAACGTCAAAATCTGAATGATTGCTTCTACCGGACTGATCGTAATACTCATGAGGATGCCGGCAGCGATACCTGTCAGTAACGCCTGGCGGAGCCCAAACTTCATGTACATAACTGCCATCGGAACAGGCATGATAAAGAAACCAATCATAGAAAAAAATGGCACGTATGTACTCAGGAAGGCCAGAACAACCATAATGGCTGCAAAGCACCCGGCTGTCGTCATAGGCGTTATATGTTGATGCTCCATGGCAGGATCTCCTTTCCTAAACAAAAAAAGGTTTATATACATAGGAAACAGCGGAGGCCAGTAACCTCCGCTGTCCGGATAGATTCATATAATTATACTTCCATAATAATAGGCAAAATCATGGGACGACGGCGTGTTTTTTCATATAAATACCGGCTCAGTGTATCACGAACCTGAGATTTGATAACCGCCCATTCGCGGATATTCCCAACTTCGCACCGTTCCAGTACTGCCGCTACCTTATCATGAGCTTCCCCGATAAGTTCTTCCGAATCACGGACATAGACAAAGCCCCGTGAAACGATATCAGGACCTGCCAACGGATGGCTGCTTCCCTTGGCCAGGGTCATCACCACGATTACAACGCCTTCCATCGCCAGCTGCTGACGATCACGAATGACGATATTACCGACATCGCCGACTCCCAGCCCATCGACAAAGACACGGCCGGCATTCACGCGGCCGGCTTTCTTGCCGGAGCGGTTGGAGAATTCAAAAATCTGGCCGTTGTCCCCGATAAGGACATGGTCTTTCGCTACGCCCATCCCGACAGCTAAATCGCCATGGGTCTTAAGCATACGGAATTCGCCATGAACCGGAATAAAATACTTCGGCCGTACCAGATCCAGCATCAGTTTCAATTCTTCCTGGCTGGCATGCCCGGATACATGGATTTTCTTTTCCCGGCCGGCAATGACATTAGCCCCCAGTTTCATCAGGTTATCAATCGTCTTGCCGACGCCCGTTTCGTTACCGGGAATAGGGGTTGCCGAAATGATGACCGTATCACCGGGCATGATGCTGACCGTACGATGATTATTCGCCGCCATACGTGACAATCCGGCCATAGGTTCTCCCTGGCTCCCCGTCGTCAATATAAGGACCTGATCATTGGGATACCGGTTCAATTCATCCGCTTCGATCAGGACCCCTTCAGGCACATCCAGATATCCTAATTCGATAGCAATCTGGACATTATTAACCATACTGCGGCCTAATACGGTTACCTTGCGTTTAAACATGACAGCCGTATTAATCGCCTGCTGGATACGCGAAATATTGGATGCGAATGTCGCTAAGATAATACGTCCCTTCGCCGCCCGGAAGGCCTTGCGAAAAGCATGGCCTACGGTCATTTCTGATTCCGTATACCCGGTCCGTTCCGCATTCGTACTGTCTGACATGAGCAGCAGCACGCCGCGGCGGCCTAATTCGGCGAATTTATGGATGTCCATCAACTTGCCGTCAATAGGCGTCAAGTCGATCTTGAAGTCACCCGTGTGGACAATCGTACCCACCGGCGTTTTAAAATAAAGTGCGCTGGCATCCGGAATCGAATGGTTTGTCCGAATGAAGCCGACTTTCATACAGCCAATCTGTATTTCATCGCCATGATGCACTTCATTTAACGTGTAATTTGTAATATGGTTTTCTTTCAATTTCCCTTCAATCAAACCACAAACAAGCTTCGTCGCATATACCGGCACATTCACTTCATTGAGCAAATATGACAAACCACCGATATGGTCTTCATGACCATGCGTAATAACGACGGCCCGCACCTTATCCCTGTTTTCAATCAAATAACTCATATCAGGAATAACCAGGTCAATCCCGAACATATCGTCATCAGGAAATGCCAGGCCGGCATCAATGACGATAATATCATCCCCATATTGGATGACGGTCATATTCTTGCCGATTTCACCTAACCCACCCAAGGGAATGACTAATAACTTTTCCTTTTTAGCCAAATTCATGTACCTCCTATACAGTTATGATTTATCCGTTCAAGTTGTGTATCGTGCCCTGCACGATCACTACAGCTTGTATCCTTTACATGCAAGTATACGTATTGCTTCCGATTCATTTCGATGTAACGTATGACAATGTACTTACTTAGACATAACGAACAATAATGGCGAATTTCGCCCTTTACTATATTTTCCGTTATTTCCGCCATCCTGTCAATGATTTACAAGTAAATTTATTAAATTTTTCCTTGTAAATTTTTAATAAAAAATACAAAGAGGATATCTTTACAGATTCCTCTTTGATCGTACATCCAGTTTATTTTTTTGTAACCGCGGATTTCTCTTCTTTTGCCTGCGCTTTGACAGCTGCCGGAACGGCAATGTCTATTCCCTTAGGCAATTCGTTACAATCAATGGTCATATCTACATCACTGTATTTGATAAACTGCTGGATGACGGCTTTATTTGCATCTGTCGTCTTAACCGTGTCTACAACTGCTAATGCCATACCACGCAATTGACTGGTCAGCGGCATGGTGACACGGGAAATACGTTTGGTTGCCGGATCGATCGTAACAACAGCGGTAATATCGCCGGCCTTCTGTAATGCTTGTAAAACATTTTCAGCCGTATTGATTTGTTCTTTCGTATATCCTGCATCCTGCCACTTTGTCTTGTCTGTTTCAGCATATAATTTCTGGCTGTCATAGACGACAGTATAGCGGTTCATACCGGCCGCCGCAACGGACTTGACGCCGGCCATCGGATGATTTGTCTTATGGATAGACTCGGTAATAGGCCGCGCACTGTCTAATTTCTGCGTTGTTTTTTTCCAGGTCGTCTTATTATCCTTATTTTCTTCATAATAGACGTTTAATGTATCCCCATTCTGTTCAATATAGGTTGTGATGGGGTCGCCGCTTTTTTTGCCGAATACATCCACCGTGGTCGTAGATTTGGTCCGGAACGGATCTTTTTGGACATCGATGACATTATCCACATTGGCCGAACCGACCATCGGCAGATTTAACGCCATATGCACCGTATATTCACCCTGGGGATTTTCCGTCATATGCTGGGCCGCTTCCTGATATACATCAGAAGGTGTCGCAGCAAACGCCGCGCCGCCTACCATAACAACGGCAGCAATCGTACAAAACGCTTGTTTTATCCGTAATTTTAAACTCATTTACATTCACCTCATCTATTCCTAATCAAATTTATTCCATGCCAGCCGCTTTATACAGGCTGTAGAAATGATGGATCGGCCCATGGCCTTTACCGATAGGTTCGGCATGCGCAATCCCTTCAAATACGTATTTTTTCGCTGCTCCTACAGCATCTGCCAGGACCATTCCGTTAGCCAGATTCGCTGCAATCGCACTGGATAACGAACAACCAGTACCATGTGTACTCGTGCTTTCAAGCCGCTGTCCCTTAAAATAATGGAACTCCGTACCATCATAGAATACATCCGTAGCATCTTCCATCCGGTGGCCGCCTTTGATCAGGACGGACTTCGCTCCCATCGCCACAATCGCTTTAGCCGCTTCTTCCATCTGGGCAAAGGTTTCTATATGCATTCCCGTCAGCACTTCCGCTTCCGGCAAATTCGGCGTCAGTACATCCGCCATCGGCAACAACACTGTCTTCAATGACTCTTCCGCTTCCGGAACCAGCAGCCGCTGGCCGCTGGTAGCCACCATGACCGGATCGATAACCGTGAACGGCGGCCGGTATTGTTTCAATTTATCGGCGATCACGTGTATCGTCGCCGGCACACTGACCATCCCGATTTTGACGGCATCGACGGAAATATCTTCAAATACCGCATCGATCTGATCGGCAATAAGTTCCGGCGTCACATCCATATAGCTTCGTACGCCCTGCGTATTTTGAGATACGACGGCCGTAATTACATTCATAGCAAAACAACCGTGCGCGCAAAAAGTCTTACAATCCGCAGCCGCACCGGCGCCGCCGGACGGATCCGTACCGGCAATAGATAATACATGTTTCATCAAAAAACTCCTCCTCGTATTACATCCTGTCCAACAACTGCGCCGCCTTGGGATTCAAATACATAAGCAATTTGCCGCTGCCGGCTTTGCCACTGAATGGATCATACTCATATAAAGCGATGCTGCCCGGCTTATAATCCACGAAATAACCGGTCCAGGCTTCCGCCCATTTATCAATAAAAGGGGAATGCCCTACCAGACATACGACATCCGCCGTTTCCTGGCTCAGGATATCAGCATAGACCTTGTCTAAATTACCATCCGCTATCGCCTGATGCGTATGAAATGAATCAAAATCAATATATTTTTTCAAATATGCGGCTGACTGACAGGCCCGTATATACGGACTTACCCACAATGAAGATGTGCCTGCCGGCCACCAGCGTTTTGCCAGTGATGCCATCCGTTCACATTGCTGTTCGCCTACTTCGGTCAGCATCCTGTCCTTATCGTTCTTATCTTTATTAAAAGGTTCGGCTTTGCCGTGACGCATAACACAAACATACATAATACTTGCTCCTATCCTGTCGGATTCCTACGGCTCGGCAACATGTTCCAATCCGACGGATACTAACGTAAACACATGATCATCGGCCAGACAATAATAGATTACCTTACCATCCCGCCGAAATTGGACAAGCCGGGCATCCCGCAGGATTCTCAGCTGATGTGAAACCGCCGACTGTCCCATTCCTATGGTTTCCGCAATATCCCGGACGCAGAGTTCCCCATTCATCAACGCATGGAGAATACGCAATCTCGTCGGATCTCCGAGAACTTTGAATATATCAGCCAAAGGCTGGATGTACTGCCGTGACAGTTCCGGCAGCTGATCATGATGTCGTTCTGATACCACCAAACTCATTCTCCCATCAAAATCCGAATTTTATTTTATACGGGTTTATTATACCATATTTTCCAACCGATAGGCATCTGGCACAGAAATTTTATCAAAAAACTCCCCGGAGGATGCTTTCCGGGGAGTTTGCCGTTCCGTTCCTTACTGCCAAATGGATTTCATAATGCTTTTATACGCTTCGTTCAAATGGTTGATGATGACATCGAGCATGGTGTAAATCATGTCTCCGTCCGCTTCACCTTCCTTGAACAGGATGCATGTATCGAGAACGAGGGCACCTTGTTCATCAACATAATATTTAAAAGATTTATACTGCTTATTATAGTCATTTAACAGCTTCAAAACTGCCAAATCATTGTCATCATGGATAATCTGCGGTGCAATCAATACCCGCACCATGCAATAAATAGTACTATCTAAAACAACGATCGCCGGCAATTGATTGCCATTGATATCGATATGCGAACGAAAAACAACCGAATTATATTGGTCATCCGCAATTTCATCAATCGTAAAGGCTTTGCTGTCTTTTTCTTTTAAGTATTTCTTAAATGCTTCCGCTTTTTTGTTCATTGGAATTACCTCCTTAATATATGTTAATTATACATGAATTATCACTTAATAACAACTTTTTATGCACGAATCATCATTTAACGACAATGTCTTTCGGTGACGCATTGCTGACCGTGCTGTCCGGGATATCCATCAGACCATACCGTTCATGGTACGACACCCCCGGATTGTAGTATCTGTCATAGAAATTATAGTAATCACGATCTTCGAAAATACGGCTCCATGTTTCCTGTGTGTACCGTTCGCTGTATACGTGATTGTGCGGCAGTAAGCTCAGGAGATTGCCATTGCTGAACTGTACATTTCCCTGTCCCGGGAAACGCAGATACATCCACTTACTGTTCTGCCCGTCCTGGAACCAGCCCGCCATATCATTTTTCGGATTGTTGATGCCGGTATTGTTCCAGTAGGTACTCGTAATCGGTTCATCCGGAATTGGCGCCGTGCCGAACACATTCGTCGTCATCACGCCGTTGCTGAACGTACCCTTGCCGAGGATGTACAATTTATCCAGATAGAATTTACCTTTGGAAACGGATACATCGCCATTATTCAGCCACAGGTGTTTGAAACGCACGCCGCTGTTCGTCCGGATATCGCCGATATGGAGCTTATTGATCGGCATATCATCACTGGAACCGTTAGGAGTAATAACCAGTAGGCCTTCACTATCCGGCCGCTGTGAAATATCTTCAATCCCGATATCGGAACCGCTCAGACCGATTTCCGTACCGGCTGTAATATGATCGACTTTCATGGTCTTATCCGGATTGCGGACGATCAGCGCTACCAGATTACCGTCGACCTTGTTCAGGTACAAATCGCCGTCTTTCACAGCAATGCGGGCATTTTCCTTGGCAAATACTTCGTACAGATCGACCATGCCGGTACCCTGATGGTCGATGGTAACATTGCCCTTATCGGCTCTGACAAATCCCCGGTCGCCGTTGATGGTGCGATGAGTATCTTTTACATCGCCCGTACCGGTAACAGTAATGTTAACATCACCGTTTTTAGCCTTAGCAACGATATCTTCCGTCGCATTGCCGTCATTGCCTTCAAAGAGTATCGTCCCATCATTGGTATGCATCGTCATGTCGCGGCCTGCCGTGATATCCTTATGAAGCGTGATACCACCGGTCTGTACCGCATCGGCCACGAAATCATTTTCAGCTGTGACAGCCCCGTCAAAAGTAATGTTGCCCTTTTTCGCTGTCCGGGCCGTCAGATTCCGGCCGGCTGCTGCCGTACCATTGAAACCGATATTCCCGGTATTCGTCTGTGCATCCAAATCATTACCGGCTGCAACATCACCGCCGAGGTTGATGCCGCCTTGTACTGTCGATTGGAACATCGCATCATGATGCGCATTGACCAATTTAGCAACGTTGATGTTGCCCGTCTCTGTCGCAGCCTTGACATCGGCTTCCTTCGAAATCACGTTACCATTGAGCGTAATATCGCCTGTGCCTTTTGTCGCTGCCAGAACATGGCTCTTCCCGGTCACATCTCCGCTTACGTCGATGTTGCCGTTGGTCGCATTCATCACTGCCTGCGCTGCCGATGTAATGGCACCGCTCACGTTGATGTTCCCTGCGTCAGCGGAGTTATTGCTGTCCGTCGCCGTCAGCGTCGTATCGCCGCCATTAGAAGTGATATTACCCTTCACATTGACGTCGCCTTCCGTCGCATTTGCCGTAACCGTCGTGCCACCGAGCACTTTACCGCTCAGTGTTACCGAACCGTTCGCCGTCGTCGCGTCGACCAGGCCCTTCGTCGCCGTTACATCGCCGCCGAGATTGATATTGCCTTTTTTTGTCGATTGGAAGATAGCATCCG
>JALCDF010000040.1 GCA_022641375.1 Megasphaera sp.
TTTCTTTGGCAACTTTTTTAGCATAATCCATTAATTCTTCCTGAGGCATGACCGCATTGACCAAACCGATGCGATGTGCTTCCTGGGCATTGATCATGTTAGCGCGGAAAATCATTTCTTTGCCATATCCACGGCCAACGACACGGGGCAGACGCTGTGTGCCGCCAAAACCAGGAGTAATGCCGAGACCTACTTCAGGCTGACCGAATTTAGCGTTTTCAGATGCATACCGGAAATCGCAGGCACAAGCCAGTTCGCAGCCGCCGCCGAGAGCAAATCCATTGACTGCAGCAATAACCGGCTGCGGAAGATTTTCGATACGGGTAAATGTATCCTGAGAAATTTTGCCGAAATGACGGCCTTCAATAGCGTTCTTTGTGGACATTTCTACGATATCCGCGCCAGCTACGAAAGATTTTTTGCCGCCGCCGGTTACGATGAGTACTTTTACTTCCGGATCATTTTCGATTTTGCTGACGCAGTCGTTCAATTCAACAACTGTTTCCGTGTTCAGGGCGTTCAATGCCTTGGGACGATTAATCGTCAATACGCCGATGCCGTCTTCTTTTGTGAATTCAATATTCTGATATGCCATTTCAAAGGGCCTCCTCATGTACTCCATAACTAAACTCTGAGTTGATTCGTGGGTTTATCAACTTGTTTTTGATATATGCAGTATACGTCCCCGTCATTAGGAAAAAAACAGGAAAAATTTTTCTTTTTTGAAATGCAAAAAAATTCCATACGCTGCTATCGGACACCATGGAATTCCTTCATTTGTTATTCGTTTGGACACATACTTAAAGAAAATGGTTCCCCTGGCCAAATATTGCTTGTAACATACTCATCCCGTAATGTATACTATATATAACATTTATATGAAGTTTTGGAATGCGATTATTTTCATATATACATTTACGATACCTAAAGGAGATTCCTCATGATTCCAGATGGATATGCGGCTACACTAAAAAGATTGATTACCTTTACGCAGGCAAAATTTATTTCCCTGGCAGATGTCGTCGGCTATGATGTATCTTATGTCAACAAGTGGAGCAACGGCACAAAATTGCCGTCTTCCCGCTATGTAGAACGGATCAACGATGAAATGGGACAATATTTTTCCGAACTGATCATCGGCCAAAAGAAAAAAGACCGCTTCCTCAAATCCTTCCCCATTTCGCCGGACTCCGACGACCTGGGATTTGAAATCAGCCAATATCTTTGCGCCGCGTACCGGTACACATTAAACCATAGCCGTTCTTCCCGGGGTAAAGAAAACAGCTCCAATATCCAGGTCATTACCGGCCATCATGACACCTCTGATTTTTTATCGGATTTACTGCAAAAAGGCATACAAAATCTTTCCTGCGACGGGGAGCTTCTCATCCTGGGAGAATTCTGTACCCTGGCAGATACGGGCTTCTGGGATTACCTGGAACCGATCAAACTGACCGACCACCGGCTGACCATCCGTGTCGGCCTGGACCTGGATACATTGGAACAACATCCGGCCTATGTCTCGCTTCTATATCAGACACTGGACCATTATCTTGACTTTGATTTTATCTTTTATGACAGTCACGACGTCGCCAATTCCAACCTCATTATCCTGAAAGGCGTCTTCGTCGTCCAATACGCGTTGTCCGTACCATCCCGCTTCTATATGTGCACCTATATTTGCGACGAATCGCTGGTCTGGGATATTTATGAAAAATTCAGTCTTACAAATACCGGCAAGCGTGAAATCATTTCCTCCGTCAGTGCCCTGGGCATGGATGAAATGGATTACCGTACTGCTTTTTACGCTACGACACGATTTTTCTTCTATCTGACCAATGGGTTTGAATTTCTCCTGCCTCATGAAGTGTTCGACAGCATCATGAAACAGGCTTCACCGGAGCAGGCCTTCGCCATTCAGCGCCTGTGCGTCACCTGGGAAGAAGTACTGAACGCCTCGGATATTCATTTCATCATGCCGACAACGTCGCTGATACGCTATGCCGAATCAGGATACATTTATCTGACCGATGTAGAATATACCCTGAGTGCCGATGAACGGAAAAAACATATTCAAAGCGTCATGGACAGTATGAAACTGAATCCAAACCTGAAGATGGGCGTCATGCTGCCCTCATTAAGTGATAATGTCTATATCGGCCAAAATCTGTCCTTTTATTCTAATTATTCTACAGGATTCCTGAAAAAGAATAAAAAATATTTTCATAATGATGCCAATTCATTCTATGTCATCATCAACCCCAGGCTCCATACCATCATCCTCAACTTTTTCCAAAACCTGCAGCAGTCGCCTCTTTATCAGGAATATACGCAGGAACAATTGGAACAGAAATACGAAATGTATAAACCGCTCATCGAACGGACCCTGCAGTTAAAAAAGGGGAACTGTTAATTCCGTTTCCTATAGTTTCCTATAAACAACCTATCCACAAATTTAAATACCCTAAAAAAACAGGCAGGACATCACCTATTCTTTATGTGATGTCCTGCCTGTTGCGCATTCTCCCTCTTCGCCAACAAGGTCCGTAATACAGCGTTAATTAAAAGACTGTTCCGTACGATTAATAATTTCGTCCTGCAACGCTTTTTCCAGATTATTGAAGTAATCGCTATAACCGGCAACGCGAACGATGAGGTTCTCATACTGTTCCGGATGTTTTTGCGCATCGATAAGCGTCCCTTTATCGATCACGTTAAACTGGATATGATGCCCGTCCATCGTAAAATAAGAGCGTACCAGGGCTGCCAGACAGTCGATGCCCTGTACGCCGGCAACGACGGCAGGTGTAAATTTCTGATTGAGGAGTGCCCCGCCGGTCTTCAACTGTTCCAGTTTTGCACAAGACTTGATGACCGCTGTCGGCCCATTCACATCCGCACCTTTTTCCGGCGAAATGCCATCCGGAAGGGGCACACCGGCCAAACGGCCGTTAGGGCTCGCTTCCATGACGGAACCAAAGTAAACATGACAGGTCGTCGGCAAAAATTCAACGACTGTCCTGGAACCCTTCGGCGTCATCCGGCCGCTGATAACCGCTTGCAACGCTCCATCGACTGCATGCAGGATCGTATCGGCATAGTCATCATCATTGCCGTATTTGGGTGTCTGATATTTGACGATATCAAGAAGGGGTTCATACCCTTTAAAATCAGCATGGCAGGCAGCGAGGAGTTCTTTCATGGATATTTTCTTATCTTCAAATACATCTTTTTTTAAGACCGTCAACGAATCCGTAATCGTCGCAATGCCGACACACTGGATATAACTCGTATTATATCGTGCCCCGCCAGCATTATAATCAACGCCCTTCTGGATGCAGTCATCCGTAATGACAGATAATAGCGGCACGGGCATACCTTCCATGTAAAGCCGTTCAATGACATTATTACCGGCAATTTTAATATCGACAACATATCTTAATTCTGTCAAAAAAGCCTGCCAGGCTTCTTCGTAGGAGGTCCAGGCAAGCGGGTCGCCCGTATCGATGCCGGCCTGCTGTCCCGTATAGGCATCATAGCCGCGGTTCAGGACAAGCTCGAGGACCTTGGGAATATTCAGATATCCGGTAAGGACATAGGCTTCTTTTCCGGCTGTCCCCGTTTCGACACAACCGCTGGCTATGCCGCAGGCCCTGGCATCGTCAAGGGTCTTGCCATGATACATGAGTTCCTGGACGATGGCTTCACTGTTATAAAAAGCCGGCTGTCCCCAGCCTTTCCTGGAAATTTCCAACGCTTTCCGCAGGAATCGTTCCGGGGATTTCTGCGAAATCTGGACATTGGAACTCGGCTGTAAGAGCCGCATTTCATCCATGACTTCGAGGATCAAATAGCTCACATCGCTTACGCCGGATGTTCCGTCCGGCCGCAATGCGCCTGTATTAAAATTGCAAAAATCCGTATATGTAGCACTTTCTTTGAGCGTAATGCCCACTTTAGGCGGGGCTGGCTGGTTATTGAACTGTATCCACAGCGCTTCAAGGATTTCTTTTGCCTGCATCCTGGTCAAGGTACCGTCGGCCAGTTCTTTTTCATAGAATGGTTCAAGATACTGGTCGAATTTCCCCGGTGAATACGCATCCCAGTTATTCATTTCACTGGTTACGCCAATATGCGTAAACCAATACATCTGGACGGCCTGCCGGAATGTCCGCGGCTGGTGCGCAGGAACAACGTCACAAACCGCGGCGATATCAAGAAGTTCTTGCTTCCACCGCGGATTGATTTCATTTTCTGCCAGCTTGCGGGCCAAACCAGCATAGCGCCGGCCGAGAAGGATCATGCCCTTGCAGACAAGCTTCATCCCCTCCCATTCTTCTTTCTTTTTCAGGGCCTGCATGTCCTTGTTATAGTCGAGGCCGTCGATTTGCCGCTGTATCCGGTCATAAAAATCAGCATAGCCATCCTGATAGATTTTTCCATCAGCCACCGTATGTCCCGGACCGCGTTGCTGCAAAAATTCGGTAAACATACCGGCTGTAAAAAGTTTTTGCCATGATTCCGGAAGGATCCTGTTCATTTTACTCATCATAGCCCTGTCTTTCCAATAGGGAATAATGACGGTACGCTGTAGTTCCTTATCTCTTTCCGTGACCCGGAAAAACACCCGCTGCCGCTGGTCCATATTGTCAAAATCTTCCAGTGTATGACAGCACAGTTCCGGAAATGTCGGTGCTGCCCAGGGTTTATCTCCCTTTTCACCAATAATGATGGAATCTTTTCCTAAATACAGCGTCCTGTGCGCCATCAGGTAATAAAATACCTTGCCCCGCAAGACCGGAATGGAACAGGTCCCTTCATATTTCTTATATGCTTCCGTAACGAGCATGGCCCGTTCCATGGAAATAGCCGGCGTGCATTCGTGGACACTCTGTTCGCGGAGGCCTCTGATCCGTTCGGTGCAGCCGCACTGGCCCTCGACTATTTTCTGTTGTACCGATATCGGTTCCTTTCTCGCTTCTGTTACAGATGAAATCAACGCAGTTTCCTCCTTTTCAGCCGCCAATGACCGTATCATATCCTGCCCGGCAAAATATCTCCCGAATGCATTGCAATGTTTCCGGAGCCGGTTCTGTAAACAGCGTTGCTTGCCGCCCTAGTTCCGTATATTTATTTTTCCCTAATGTATGATAGGGTAAGAGATGTACTCTTTTCACCCGGATCCGCTCTGCCTGCAGCCAGGCGATAAGGGGCAGTATATCCTCATCTCTGCCGGTATTGATTCCGCCGACCATAATAAGGCGTAAATATAACGTCGCTCCTGCATCGCTGAGATATTTGATGTTATCTAATATAGCGGCGTTATCGACGCCAATATATTTCTTGTGTTTTACCGAATCAAAGAGTTTAATATCGTAGAGGAAAAAATCCGTATACGGTAACACCGCCTCAAATGAATCATAGGGAACAGCACCGCTCGTATCAATGCCCAGATGAATCCCCTGTTCCACGAGCCGCTTCATCACCGCCACGACATAGCCGATATGCTGAGCCATGACTTCACCGCCGGACAGCGTCACGCCCCCGCCGGACCGTTCGTAAAAGATAATATCCTGTGCTGCTGTCCGGACTAATTCGTCAACTGTATATGTTTTCCCGACGATAGTTTCCTTACCCGTTCCGTCAGCCATTATTTCTGTGGTAAAGCGCTGACTTTCCGGGTTATGGCACCACGGACACCTCAACGGACACCCCTTAAAAAACAGCGTCGTCCGTATGCCCGGCCCATCATGGATTGAAAATTTCTGTATGTTAAAAATAAGTGGTGTCTGGACATCAGGCTGCATCGTATCGATTCTGTCAGTCATCATGAATGTGTTTTGAGGCAAATTTTTTCACAATGAGTTCCGTTAAATACTGTGCTGTTTCTTCGACGCCAAGCAGGCTGCTGTCAATGAGAAGATCACAATGGTGAAAGTCTCCCGGCATATAATGGGAATACTTCATCTGATACGCGTCGCGGGCCCGGTCTACTTCTTTAATCATATCTTTGGCTGTCTCTTCGCTCATCTTGAGCCGTTCCACACAGTTACGGAGACGTTCTTTATAGGGTGCATAAATAAAGATACGGATACGATTTTCAGCACACCGCAGCGTATAGTCCGAGCACCGTCCTACAATAATACAGGAACGGCTGTCGGCAAGATTCAAGATGATTTTCTTTTGTTCCAAAAAAAGGGCATCCTGTTTTTTTACCTGCCCATGGCCCAGGGGAAAACACATATTCCAAAAACTGTTTTTATCCACACGTTCTTCCAGATCACCGGCTGTCGCCAAATCCATATGCAGCCGGGCCGCGGCTTTTTCAATGATATCCCGGTCATAGTACTCTACGTTAAGGGCACTGGCCATTTCCCGCGCAATGGGACGGCCCATACTACCGAATTGCCTGTTAATGGTAATAACGAATTTATTCATTATGCTGCCCCCTGCCAATCAGGATAAGAACCGGGCTAAAAAGGCTTTTGCCCGTTCGGTTTCCGGATGAGAGAAAAATGCTTCCGGCGTCGTATCTTCCTGAATCGTACTATCCGCCATAAACACGACCCGGTCCGCCACATCGCGGGCAAAGGCCATTTCGTGCGTGACGATGACCATGGACATACCATTTTCGGCAAGGTCACGCATGACATCCAAGACTCCGCCAACTAATTCCGGGTCCAATGCCGACGTCGGTTCATCAAAAAGGATCATTTTGGGTTTCATCGCCAATGCTCTGGCAATGGCCACCCGCTGCTGCTGGCCGCCGGAAAGCATATCCGGCATTTTTTCGGCTTTATCAGACATTTCTACTTTTCGTAACACTTCCATGGCAACATCATGCGCATCATGTCTGCTCATATGTTTAACACTCTGAAGGGCCAGCATGACATTGCTGACGACATTTTTCAGCGGAAATAAATTAAAATGCTGAAATACCATGGTGACTTCTTCCCGCATTTTACGAATATCGTATTCTTTAGTCAGGATACTTTCATTCTGATACACGATATCACCGCCCGTAGGCTGTTCCAACAGATTCAGACAGCGCAGGAACGTACTTTTCCCGGCACCGGAAGGGCCTAAAATACACATGACTTCATCATTAATACGCAGGGAAATATCATTCAAAACAAGATTATCGCCAAACTGTTTCTTCAAATGCCTGACTTCCATCATTTTACATCCGCCCCCATCTTTTGTTCGCAAATATTGATAGCTATCGTAAGGAGTGATATCAATATCAGATAGAAAACTGCCAGAATGGTATAACTTTCTACAAATTCAAAGGTACTCGACGCATACTGCCCGGCCTGATAGGTCATTTCAGCGACCCCGATGACCGTCAGTATCGACGTGTCTTTCAACGTAATGATGAACTGATTTCCCAGCGCCGGCAGCATCGTGCGAAACGCCATAGGCAATATCAGCTTAAATACGACCTGCGCCCTGGTCAGTCCCAATGACAGTCCGGCCTCCCATTGACCTTTAGGTACTTCGATGATAGCTCCGCGGACGATTTCGGAAATATACGCACCGGCATTCAGAGATACCGCCAGGATACCGGCTACTTCATGGCCGAGATTGATGCCGAAAATCTTAGGAAATACAAAATAAATATATAATGCCTGCACAAGTATCGGCGTGCTGCGGATCAACCACACATACACCGAACTGATTGTCTTTAAGATACGTATATGCCGCGCCCGGGCAAACCCGGTACCCAGCCCGATAAAGTACCCGATAATAATACTGGTAACGGATATAACTACTGTCCAGAACAGCCCCTTGGTAATGACTCCGATAATGGCCGGTGCATTCGCCCAGTCTAACATAGTCCCTCCCCCTTTCGTAAAACATAATACCCGGCAAAAACTTGCCGGGCATATATGTCATCGTACATCATGGTTAAACATTCAGCCATTTATCTTCCAATTTCTGGATTGTGCCATCTTCTTGTAATTCTTTCAATGCTTTATCCAGTTCTGCTTTATACGGGCTGTCTTTCGGAAGGGCAAATCCATCGGGAATCTTTGCCGTTTCTTCACCTAAGAGGACGAGGCCGCTGTCAGGATGTTTTTTGATATAATATACAGCATTCGGTTTATCCTGCATCATCGCATCGGCCCGGCCTTGTTCTACTTCCAGGAACGCTGCTGAAATGGCTGGGAAAATAACTATTTCTGAATCCTTGCAATTTTCCGTCACGTATTTATGAGCAGCCGTCGCTTTTTCAACAGCGATTTTTTTGCCTTTCAGCTGATCCACGCTGGTAATCCCGGAGCTCTGTTTGACAACGAACTGCAATCCGGCATTTTCATAGGGAATCGTGAAATCCATTTTCTTTTTACGGTCTTCCGTAATGCAGACCTGCCCCATGCCGAGATCATATTCTTTATTGGTAACCGCCATGAACATATTGTCATATTCCGTCGGCGTAATCTTATATGTGAAACCCAGTTTCTTAGATAATGCTTCAATCAGATCCACATCAAACCCGACTAACTTGCCGCTTTCATCCTTAAAAGAAAAAGGCGCGTAAATCCCCGTGGCAATCTTCAATTCTTTTCCTTTCAGGCTGGCTGTATCTCCCCCGCCGCCGTTGCTGCCGCAACCGGCCAGCATGGTCGCTGCCATCACTACCCCGAAACCTGCAACCATCAATTTTTTCATCTTTGAACTGAACATCATATCCATGCACTCCTCTCACCCACCAGAATTAGTTGTGTACTTCTGTATATAATAAAAGCACCGCTGCCGTTTTTCTACATGCGGCATCGGTGCCATTATTTTTATTAAGATTACTTATTGTTCATGAAGCTGAAATCCTGTCCGGAACGGATCAAACGCATCCGCAACGAGCCAGTTAATCCCTGTAATATACGCATTGCCGGTAATTTGGGGAATTACCGCCGGGAAGGGTCCGGCCATCGTCTCGCCGGTGACTCGGGCCTTGAAGAGCGTACCCATGATACTTTCATAGACGAATAATTCATCCTGCTTTAATTTTCCCTGCCTGTATAGTGACGCAACTTTGGCACTTGTCCCGGTACCACAGGGACTGCGATCGATTTGGGAATTGCCAAAAACAACGGCATTTTTCATCGTTGCCTGCGGATTATCCGCCTGCCCGTAAAATTCTACCAAATCTACCGAATGGATATCCAGGAACGGATGATGTACCTGTTCCTGCTTATTCACCTGGTTTAAAATTTCCATGCCGGAACGGATGATATGGCTGATATTCTGAGACTGTAAATCCAAACCGATATCATCGGCACGGACCAAAGCAAAAAAGCTGCCGCCAAAACATATATCCATCTGAACCGGGCCGAACTCCGCCGTGGAAACAGTTACCCCGGTGCGATAAACGAAACAAGGTACATTGGTAATCGTCACATCGATAACCCGTCCCTGCCGGACCTGCACTACTGTATTTACAATGCCGGATGGTGTATCCAATCGTATCTTCGTGTACGGTTCTTGTACGGGAACCATGTTTTCTTCGACTAAAACGGTGGCTACGCCAATGGATCCATGCCCGCACATATTCAGATAGCCGCCGCTGTCCATGAATACGACTCCCATATCCGCTTCTTCATGGACCGGTTCCATCAGGATAGCCCCAAACATATTGGCATGTCCCCGGGGTTCCAACATAACCGTACGGCGATAGTCATCGTACTGACTGGCAATATAGTTTTTCTTTTCAATCATGGTCCTGCCTTTAATAGGCGGAAATCCATTGACGACAATCCGCGTCGGTTCTCCCATTGTATGAGAATCAATGACCAGAAAATGAGGATTTCCGGCTAACGGTTCCATAAACCGGCTGCAATTCGCCTGCCACATAGATGTCCCTCCCCTTTTTACAGAATCAAAACGACGGCATTATCCTTACGGATAAACGCCGTCGTTTACAATCCTGATTATGTTGGATGACGAAGAAGCTCCGAAAGAACCTCTCGGCTCTTTCTTCATCGTTTTCTTCGATGGACTTATCATACATTATTTTTATTTATTAATCAAGAGATCATTCATTAATTTATAAAGTTGTAATTTATTATACGTAATATTTTTACATTAGCAGTAAAACTTTTCTATTTTGTTTCTTAATGCTGTTCTTCTTTCACTGCCTTCATCACGTCCGAATCAATAGAAAACGTGTGTTCTTTCGCTGGAAACGAACGGCCCTGTACATCACTGATGTATTCCTTCACAGCTCCGACAATCGTATCATGCAGATTGGCATAGGGTTTGGCGAATTTCGGGCGAAAACCGCCGCTCATCCCCAATAAATCCGTACAAACCAATACCTGGCCGTCACATTGATTGCCTGCGCCGATACCGATGGTAGCAGCGTGCTTCAATGACTTCGTGATTTCCGCCGATAAATCTGCGGGAACACATTCCAATACGATGGCGAAGGCACCGGCATCTTCCAATTCTTTGGCATCAGCAATGAGCTGACGTGCTTTTTCCACATTTTTCCCCTGTACTTTAAAACCGCCGAACTGATGGACTGACTGAGGTGTCAGACCCAGATGCCCTACCACCGGAATCCCAGCCTGGGTCATCTTATATACGGCTTCACTGACACGGGCTCCTCCTTCCAGCTTGACTGCATCGCACTGGGCTTCTTTCATGAACCGCCCGGCATTATGCAAGGCCTGTTCCGTACTTTCCTGATAGCTCATAAAAGGCATATCACCGACAACGAGGGCCCGGTTGACCCCGCGGACGACACATGCCGTATGATGAAGCATGTCTTCCATCGTCACTGGCAGGGTCGATGAATAGCCCATGACCACGTTGCCCAGCGAATCCCCTACAAGGATCATATCGATACCCGCTTCATCCACATTCTGAGCCATGACGTAGTCATACGCCGTAATCATGGAAATCGGCGTGCCTGTCGTTTTCATTTTCTTAATCGTCGCATTCGTTACTTTGTTATTCATGAAAATCTCCTTTCGCCATCGCAAGGATTCTTGTCAATTGATCATGCTGTTTCGGTATAATGGTACCATTCTGAAGAGCCAGATCCGCCGTTTCCTTTGCAAGCACACAATATGCTTCCAAATATTCTTGCGGCAAACAGTCCACATGTTTCTGCACCGTTCCGGCATCACCACGGGACACCGGGCCGGTCAGGGCCTGTCGCAATACTTCCTGATCCATCAGGTTATCCAGCGTCCCTTTGAGCAGGGGACGCAGTGCATCGGCCGCAGCCTGCGGGGTAGGCGTCCAACGGGCCATGAGCTTCTGGGCCATAGCTGCCACTGTTACGACATAGTTGGAACAAAAACATGCCGCCGCATGGTATAGGGGCCGTTCGGCTTCCGGTACCCGGAAAACATGGCTGCCAACCAACGCCGCCATCGTTTCACCGGCTGTATACGCCGTTTCATCTCCATCGACCGCCATATAAATCTGGTGAAGCTGTCCGCCTGCCGGTTTGGCAAAGCTCTGTAACGGATGGAGACTGCCCACATGAAATCCAACAGCCGCCAAGGGCGCCAATGGTGCCAGCCCCAGGGAACCACTGCAATGGAAGATAACCGTACCGCCCGTCGTATGCTGCGGTTCGGCACCGCCACAGGCCAGCGCCTGTCCGATGTCGCCGATAACGTCATCACCGGTCGTAATGAGAACGACGTCACAACGATTCACCAAATCAATTGGATTTTCATAGGGTGTCATCCCTAAGGCAGCCGCCTTTTGCCGGGTACTATCCGCTGTAGAACAGGAAATACCGACAATATGTACTGCATGTTTCAATGCCAAAATAAAAGAAGCGCCGACTCTGCCGGCGCCAATAATACCTAAACGCATGATCTCTCCTATTCTGCAAAGACAATCTGTCTTTGCAAAAAAAACGCACTCCCATCCGGGAGTGCGCATAGTATACCTACGTTTACAAGAATTCGTCCCGGTCTTCCGATCCAAGCGATATGACAATACAATATGTAATAAGGTTCACAGATATAATGGTACGAATCCATTGGATTTCGCCCGATTCTGTGATTCCTTAGGCACAAGTGTATCATATAGAAACTATATTATCAAGTTTTAATGCTTCATCATATGACTTTTTTTGCGGAATGCTGCTGCTATTTTCCAAAGCATTCCAGGCTTCATCGGCCCGTTCTACAAAAAGTTTGCGGACTGCCGTATTTTCTCCTAAGCCATGGAGATACGTCTGGACGGTAAATCCTTCTTTTTCCAACACGCTCTTATGTGAATCCGCATCGGCCCCGGCCATATCGTTGTTGGCATGATCGCCGGCAACCATCATCATCGGCATCAATATCACGTTCTTGATACCTTTTGCTTTAAGCTGCGGAATAACTGTATCCAAATGCGGCCAGCCTTCTACGGAATAAATATATACATTGCCGAGATTTGCTGCATCGAGGCGGTTCTGCACGACAGAATAGTACGCATTGGACGGATGCGGAGTACCATGCGCCATCACCAGGATAGCGTCTTTTTCGCCGATTTTAGGGAACTGGGTCTTGAACGCCTGTACGAATTCGGCAATATCGTCACGCTGATTTTCCTGCCCCATCCAATATAATGCCGACGTACCCATGGTCATTTTCTTGAAGTCTTTTTTATACAGATCATAGATTGCCGTATCATACGCATATTCCATACCCGGAATGACATCAAGAGATGCGATTGCTATGCGGCTGTATCCGTCTTTTTTTAACTGAGCCAATGCTTCTTCCGGTGTCGGGATCGTAATCCCTTCGTTGGCTTTAATACGGTCTACGATAATATGGGACGTAAATGCCAGGACGACTTTGGTATCCGGATGGGATTTCTGGATATCGGCAACCGTCCGTTCGATTGTCGCTTTGCGGCTGTCCTTATAGGTCGTCCCAAAACTGAGGACCAACATCGCATCCTTGTTTTTGACACTCTGCATAGCCGGGTTATTATACGTGCGGACACCGATTTCGGCTGCCTGTTTCAACGCCGGCGTCGCATCTTTGACTTCCGGATTCAACGTATACGCCGCAAAGGAATCCGTGCTGACGGCCCCTAACGCGGTAACTGCTAATGTCATCAAAAGAACTGCTTTCAATTTTTTGCCAAACATACTACCACTCCTCATGAAAATACATATTTAATCCATATTGATATCCCTGTCAAAGAGCAAACGACGTAAAAAAACTGCCACAAAATAGTCTGCGGCAGTAAATATACAACTTCAAAATCTCCATCCCCATCGCTCGCAGGTCCATTGGTGATTATCTGTCAGGCAGTTCTTCTGGCTCGGCTTCATCACGACAACACGCCTTCCCATACCTTTTGGTACAGTGACATCATGTGCTGTCATTCAGCCTTACAGCGGCGGGACCGCGCCGGTTTTACACCGGCTTATCTATTGAGTCTTGCGACACCTGGCTTACAATATGTTTTTTTCAATATAGCACAAGGAAAAAATGTTGTCAAATACACCTAATGACTATTTTCTCTTTTATCAATGGCAGATTTGAAATTCTTTAAATCATTCAAATCCACGGATTTTAAAAGCTGCCGGAACTGATTCAGCTGACTTTCCACATCGGCAGATAGTTTCGGAAAGGCCGGACGTATTTTCTGCAATTCCCGCAATACCAGCAATGACACGACATAACGGGTATACCATTTATCATCGGCCGGCACGATATACCAGGGCGCCTGTTTCGTTGAAGTGGCGGAAATGACTTCGCCATACACTTTTTGATACCGATCCCAATATTTTCGTTCATGGATATCCGACATGGCGAATTTCCAATTTTTTTGTTTGGTTACGATTCGGTCGATGAGGCGTTTCTTTTGTTCATTTTTAGAAACATGCAGGAAAATCTTAATGATGGGAAAGCCGTTTTCGACAAGATATCGTTCCCAATCGCGAATCTGGCGATAGCGCTGTTCCCAGATGTTCTTTTTAATCAATTTTTCCGGCATACCGGCATTTTTAATCAGATTATGGATATTCGTGACGACGACATCTTCATAATGAGACCGGTTAAATATGCCGATTTCACCACGGCTCGGCAACGCTTTGTTGATGCGCCACATGTAATCATGATCTTTTTCTTCCACGCTGGGCTGTTTGAAACTATGGACATGGACTCCTGCCGGATTTAACGGGCCGAAGACATGTTTAATCGTACCGTCCTTGCCGGCAGCATCCATCGCCTGCAGTACGATGAGCAGACCGTATTGGCCGGCCGCATATAATTTTTCCTGCCACGTATTGATTTCGTCAATGGTCTGCGGCATGAATTCATGTTTGACTTTATTTTTGTCTATATCCACATCACAGGCCGTCGTATATGTACTCAAATCGACCTTTGTTCCTTCTTTGACCAGATATTTATTGACATCCACATCCATGATTCTCTCCACCTTTCATCAGGTAATTCATTTATACATAAGTCGGCCCATTTTACATCAACAGCTCTCCCGGTTTATACCCATCAGGCAGTTCTTCTTCTTCGAGGAACCCAAACGTTTCATCACGCAGGGTTGGCAGGAATACTTCGTAAGGTACTTCCGGAAATTCCGCAGCATAGGAACTGGCTCCAAACCATTTTCCTTCTTTGGCTCCCATATTCAGATCCCGGGCAAATTTCGTATGATCTGAACAATCATGGACAGCTATATCCCATTTTTCCTGAGCCGCCAGTTTCATCAATTGGAACGTGATTTCCCGGCTCCCAATCGGCGACAAGTATCCCTGCCGGACGATATACATTTCTTCGCCCCAATAATTTTCTATATTATTCGCATTTAAATGCAGCTCGGCACAGTTCATGAAATCCAATCCCGTCGCCAGGATCTGTTCCTTTTTCTGTAAGAATACATCGCGGAACTCCGGCGTCATCGGTGTCTCGATGCCTACCCTGCGAATATATTTTTTAGCCATGGCAATATGTTCGATTACGGCATCCGCGCCTCCGGACGCACCGAGATTGAACCGCAGTTCGTCTAATCCCGCTTCCCCTAACGCTTTGAGATTGTCTTCTGTCGCCAGCGTACCATTCGTATAAAGATGCTGATAGATGCCCGCTTCATGAAATGTACGGATGATAGAATAATATTTTTCGATTTCCATGAACGGTTCCAGATATACATAAGCTACGCCCGTTGGTTTGGGATATATATCAAACAATAAGGGCAGATCTTTTTCATAGAATTTCGTCCCGCCGATGACCCACATTCCTTCACCCACGGGTTCGCAATTTTCCAAATCGCCGTAATCATAGCAGAACTTGCAATGCATATTACATTTGTTTGTCTTACGGATAGCCGTCAGGCCGGTTCCTAACAAACAGGAACGACAACCGGCAGGAAATTTTTCATCGGGCCCTACATAATACGTACGATGTTTCAGTGTTTTCAATCCCGGGATCTGTGCCATGAGCCGTTCGTTCCTTGCATCCACAGCCGCTTCAATCTGTGCGAAAACCGCATATACGATTTCCTGCTGTTTTGTCATCA
>JALCDF010000041.1 GCA_022641375.1 Megasphaera sp.
GGTCAGGAGAACCTTTCTGATAATAATCACCTCATTGTTTTTGGTTGAGGTTTTAGTATACAGGATTAATTTGAATTTGGACATAATCATTTGTGATATATATAGACATTATCATATTTGAACCATAATTATGTAATGATTATGTATATTTTTGTTGACATATGTTTTAAAGATGCTTATAATATATATAATTTAATGAAACATGTGATGAGGGAGAAGCAAATTATACGTTTTTTCAGAGAACTGCCGGCAGGTGCAAGGCAGTAAAACGGTAAGGCGTTCCGCTCCGGAGCAGCAAATGATGAATTTGACGGGTACGCCCGATACAGCGGTTTAAGTTGGCCGTATGGCAAGTTGGGTGGCAACGCGGGAAAATAAACTCTCGTCCCTGTAAAGGGATGAGAGTCTTTTTATATATACCTGCAACTTACCGTCACATGGCAAATTGGGTGGCACCGCGAGAGAAGAGAGAAGCTCGTCCCAAAGACAGGCTTCTCTCTTTGTGCGTAAAAAACACAGACATTCTTTTATCAGGGGACAAGGGGTGTAGTATTATGAAACGGGTTTATAATTTTAATGCGGGACCATCGGCAATGCCTTTAGATGTGTTGAAACAGGTTCAGGAAGAATTCCTTGATTTTCACCATACGGGCATGAGCATCGTTGAAATCAGTCATCGCAGTGCGGCTTATCAGGAAATGCAGGATGATACCGTACGGATTTTGCGTAAACTCTTACTGATTCCGGAAGAATACCATATTATTTTCATGCAGGGCGGGGGCAGCTTGCAGTTCGCTATGCATGCGGCTAATTTCCTGCATCATTGCGGCGGCTATCTTAATACCGGTGTCTGGTCTGATAAGGCAATGAAAGCGGCATCCTTTTACGGTGATACCTATGAAGTTGCTTCCAGTAAAGAAGACCATTTCGCCTACATTCCGAAGGCGGATTCTTTTCAAGTCAGAGAAGGCTCCGATTATGTGTATATGACATCAAATAATACGATTCATGGTACAGAATGGCACGATTTCCCATCTTTTGATGTGCCCTTGATCTGTGATATGTCCAGTGACTTTTTGAGTCGACCCGTAGATGTGAAAAATTTTGATTTTATTTATGCCGGCGTTCAGAAAAACGTAGGGCCGGCCGGAGTGGTCATAGGAATCATCAAGGACAGCCTGCTCAAAAAAAGCAACACGCGATTGCCGCTTATGCTGCAATATAAAACGTACGTCGATCATGATTCTACGTATAATACGCCGCCGGTTTTCAATATCTATTTTGTCAATAAAGTATGTCATTGGCTTGATGAACGGGGCGGATTGGCAGCTATGCTGGAAACTAATAAAGAAAAGGCCGCTATTCTGTATGATGCGATTGATAGAAGTGATGGGTTTTATCGCGGCCATGCGAAAAAAGATTCACGCAGCCTGATGAATGTGACGTTCAATTTGCCGACAGTGGAATTGGAAAAGAAATTTGTTGCTGAAGCGGCAGGACATGATTTAATCGGCGTAAAAGGGCATCGGTCGCTTGGTGGATGCCGGGCATCGATTTATAATGCGGTTCCTGTAGAAGGATGCAGCGTACTGGCTGAATTTATGGAAGAATTTCGTAAAAAGCAATAATAGAGTGATCGATGAAAAATTTTAGGGGGTAGCAACGATGAAAATATTAGTCAGTGATGACGTATCGATGAAGGGCGTAGAACTATTAAAGAAAAATGGGTATGAAGTAGACGTAAAGACAAATCTTGATGAAAAGGGCCTCATCGACTGCATAGGTGAATATGATGGGCTGATTACCCGTTCCATGACTCATGTTACAGAAAGGGTCATTGATGCTGCCAAAAAATTAAAAGTTGTCGGCCGGGCGGGCGTCGGCGTCGATAGTATCGATCTTAAAACGGCGACACAAAGGGGTATTATCGTTGTGAATGCGCCGACATCGAACACCATCGCTGCGACGGAACATACTTGTGCGATGATTATGGCTATTACGCGTCATATAGCACAGGCGCATGATTCGCTCATGGCGGGTGAATGGAATCGTGAAAAATTCACAGGGATACAGCTCCAGGGAAAAACGATAGGTATTATTGGGGTCGGCCGTATTGGTTCACGTATTGCTAAACGTATGCAGGCTATGGAAATGCATACGATTGGGTATGACCCCTATATTCCGGAAGAACGGGCCAAACAACTGGGAGTTGAATTGGTTGATCTGGATACGCTTCTGGCACAATCAGATTATATTACCATGCATACCCCGTTGACCAAGGAAACCAAGGCGATGATCGGGGCTAAAGAAATTGCCAAGATGAAAGATGGTGTCCGTGTCATCAATGTATCCCGTGGGGCTGTCCTGGACATTTATGCGTTGGCGGATGCGTTGAAAAGCGGTCATGTTGCAGGCGCGGCTATTGATGTATTTCCTAAAGAACCGCTGACGACGGATATCAATCCGTTTATCGGTATGGATAATGTCATCATTACACCGCATTTAGGCGCATCTACCATAGAAGCCCAAATAGGGGTTTCCGTTGATGTCGCTGAAGGCGTGATGTCTGCACTCAGTGGAGAACCGGTTCCCACGGCAGTAAATATGCCGCCGATTCCGAAAAATGTTTATAATGTAATCCATCCGTATTTCGACTTGATGGAACGAATGGGGATTCTCGGGGTATATCTGACAGAAGGTCCCATGAAGGAAATCAGTGTTGAATATACAGGGGAATTAGCGAAGACAGAAACCGGTATCTTAACGACGGCAGTCTTGAAAGGGGCGCTAAACCCTATCCTTCAGGAATCGGTTAATTTTGTCAATGCTCCGGAAGTAGCTAAATCCCGTCATATTGCGGTAAAAGAAATCAAATTGGCTGACAGTGGCAACTTCCTCGATGCGGTTACCGTACGGATTACGACGACCAAGGAAGTACATTCTCTGGTAGGTATGTTGTTTAATAAGGCGGAACCGAAAATCGTTCAGATCGACGAATATCGTGTTGACTTTGCACCGGAAGGATATTTGTTGTTAGCTCCTCATGTGGATCAGCCTAATATGATCGGCCAGATTTCGACTATCCTGGGCCAGGCTCATATCAATATCAGAGGCATGCAGGTTGGCCGGATGACACGCCAGGGGCATAATATTATGGCTATCGCCGTAGAAGATGATATCCCCAATGACATTATGCTGAAACTTCGGGCTATCGATGGTATTCTGGATATGAAGCTGATTCATTGCGACATACACGTCGGAATTTAGGAGGTTGTTATGACACGCATCATACTTATCCGTCATGGAGAAACACAATGGAATATTGAAGGCCGCTACCAGGGGCAGGAAGATACGCATCTGAGCGAACGGGGACTTCAGCAGGGACATATGGTTGCGGAAGGATTGAAAGATACGCCCATTGATGTGGCTGTTTCCAGCCCATTGGAACGGTCGTATATGACAGCATCCTTTTGTGCCGCACTGCATGGCATTACTGTTGAAAAGGATGACCGCCTTTTAGAAATCAATCATGGTGACTGGGAAGGCCGGCTGGCTGGTGAAATCGAAGCCAGATATCCGGTGGAATTTCAGCAGTGGCATACACAGCCTCAATTGGTCACGATGCCAGGGGCTGGCGGAGAAAATTTGGCAGCTGTGTGCCGCAGAGCCCGGGCGGCTTTCGATGATTATGCTGTGAAATATGATGGCAAGACCGTTCTGGTGGCAGCTCATGATGCTGTCAATAAGGCGGTAATCTGCGATATACTCGGTTTGGATATGAGCCATTTTTGGCAAATCAAGCAGGACAATACCTGCATTAACGTTTTGGAATGTGAGCAGGGACAATGGCGTATCGTATTGCTTAATTCGACGAATCATATGGGGTATTTGTTCAGCGGGATTGAGCAAAAAGGATTATAGGTACATCTCGTTATTTTGTAATAAAAACGTATCGTAACAGGAGAATTGCTGCATATTGTAGTAGAATGGAGATAATAGTATGCTAGATATGAAATTTATCCGGGAACATATTGAAGAAGTAAAAGAAAATATTAAAAACCGTAATGCCCATGCTGATGTCGATAAATTTGTCGAATTGGATGGCCAGCGCCGGGAATTACTACAAAAAGTAGAAGCTATGAAAAGTGAACGGAATAGTGTTACTAAAGAAATCAGCCAGCTCAAACGGGCTAAAGAAAATGCCGATGATAAAATTAGTGCGATGAAATCATTAGGGGATCAGATCGATGTCCTGGATAAGCAGGTTAAGGAAGTTGAACAGGGAATGGTCCAGATCCAGCTGATGATTCCGAATATGTGTCATTCGTCGGTTCCTTTAGGAAAAGACGACAGCGATAATCCGGAAGCCCGCAAATGGGGAGAACCGACAGCGTTTGATTTTGAACCGCTGAATCATTGGGATGTTGGTGAAAACCTGGGCATCCTCGATTCTGAACGGGCCGCTAAAGTTACCGGAGCACGTTTCTATTATTATATCGGTGCCGGTGCCCGTTTGGAACGAGCTGTGTATAACTTTATGCTTGATCAGCATACGGAAAAAGATGGGTATACAGAAGTCATCCCGCCGTATATTGTAAATCGGGATTCCATGACAGGGACGGGGCAATTACCGAAATTTTATGAAGACATGTATCGTCTTCAGGTCGAAGGCCAGGAAATGTATATGATCCCGACGGCAGAAGTACCTCTTACTAATTACTATCGGGGAGAAATCATCGATGGCGCAAAACTGCCGATTTATGTGACGGCCATGACGCCTTGCTTCCGTGCTGAAGCGGGATCAGCTGGTAAGGATACACGGGGGCTCATTCGGCAGCACCAATTCCATAAAGTGGAAATGGTGAAATATACGACGCCGGAAACAAGTTATGATGAACTGGAAAAATTGACTCATAATGCGGAAGATATCCTCAAGGCATTGAAACTGCCGTATCATGTGGTTACCTTATGCAGCGGTGACATCGGCTTTTCGGCAGCGAAGACATACGATGTTGAAGTATGGTTCCCGGCACAGCATAAATATCGTGAAATCTCATCATGCTCCAATACGGAAGATTTTCAGGCGCGGCGTGCCAATATACGGTTCCGCCGCACGACAAAATCCAAACCGGAATTCGTACATACGCTGAATGGATCCGGTCTTGCTGTCGGTCGTACGGTTGCGGCCATATTGGAAAACTATCAGCAGGCAGATGGTTCTGTCGTTGTTCCGGAAGTACTTCGCCCATATATGAAATGTGATTGTATTACGAAAAGAAAATAACAACCAATCACAAGAGGGATAGAGACCACAAAAAAGTTACACTCTGTTAGCGGGACAGTTTAGGCTGTCCCGCTATTTTTATATGAATAAACCATATTAATTTATTATTGTTTTCAATCGTTCAGAAACCTTGACGAAAAAGAGAAATAAGGCTGCATATATAATGGATAATTAAAATAAAAAGTATACTATATATAACGTGTGTACATAAAATTGGTTTCATAGTATAATAAAAGCACACCAATTCGGAGGAAAAGTATATTTTTTGATAGGAGGTAAAAAGATGAACAGAGTGTTGACCTTGGAATTTGTACGTGTAACGGAAGCAGCAGCCATTAAGGCCGGACGGCTCATGGGGAAAGGCGATAAAATGGGTGCAGACCAGATGGCAGTAGATGGAATGCATTCTATTTTAAAAAGTGTACCTATTGATGGTACTGTCGTTATCGGTGAAGGCGAAATGGATGAAGCACCGATGCTTTATATTGGGGAACACGTTGGAGCGGGCGGCACACCCGTCGATATTGCTGTGGATCCCCTGGAAGGTACGAATTTGACGGCCAAAGGGCAGGATGGCTCCATCGCTGTCATGGCTATCGCCGGCAAGGGGCAGCTCCTTCATGCGCCGGATATGTATATGGATAAACTCTGTGTCGGCCCGCGGGCTAAAGGACGGATAGATTTAAATGAATCCGTGACGGAAAATTTACGTCGCATTGCCGAAGGAATGGAAAGAGGAATTGATGATCTGACTGTCGTCATTCTTGACCGTGAACGTCATCAGGAACTTATAAAAGAATGCCGTGATGCCGGGGCACGCATCAAACTGATTACAGATGGAGATGTTTCGCCGGCTGTTGATATCGGTATTGAAGGTTCAGGGGTCCATGTCCTTATGGGAATCGGTGGTGCTCCGGAAGGCGTCCTGGCTGCGGCAGCCTTGAAATGTCTGGGCGGTGATATGCAGGCTCGTCTGGTTCCATATACGGAAGAAGAACGAAAACGTTGTGCGGCTATGGGAATTACCGATGTGAATAAAATCATGACTATTGATGATTTGGTCCAGGGGGATGATTGTATTTTTTCGGCTACGGCGATTACGAATACAGCAATGATGCCCGGCATCCAGTATTTTGGCGGCGGGGCCCGTACCCATTCCGTGGTTATGCGGTATAAACGCGGTACGATCCGGTTTATCGATACGTTCCATCGTTTCCGCAAGGATGCGCGTTGGAGCATTCATCTTTGATTTTTTTACATGATAGTTGCAAGGGCGGCCGCAGGGCCGCCCTTTTTAGGGTCGTATTTCTTTTTTGCGTCATGCCTCTTTTAGTTTTCCTCCTTTTATGGTACAATGACTTGATGGTAAGTGAATAAAATGGTAAATTGGGCTTAGTGCTCAATGCTATTCACATAAACTACTCGAAATCTATTAGGAGGCACCAGAATTGGAGAAACTTGTTATTCATGGTGGAAAACCCTTACAGGGCACAGTTCGCATCAGCGGGGCTAAAAATGCTGTCCTGCCTATTATTGTTGCATCTATGTTGGGAACAACGCAAAGTACATTAACAGAAATCCCTAAATTGGATGATGTGCATACCGTTTGTGATGTTATTAGTTCCCTTGGCGTCCATATAGAAAATCCTCAGAAAAACACATTGGTTATTGACGCTCATGAATTGACAGCTACATCAGCGCCGTATGATTTGGTGCGTCGGATGCGTGCGTCTTTTTTAGTTATGGGACCGTTACTTGCCCGTAAAAGGAGAGCTAAAATTTCTTTGCCCGGCGGCTGTTCCATTGGTGCCCGGCCGATTGACCTTCATCTGAAGGCTTTTGAAGCGATGGGTGCAGTCATCAATTTAGAAAATGGTGATATTGAAGCGAATGTACCCAATGGACTGAAAGGAGCCCAGATATATTTGGATTTTCCAAGTGTAGGGGCTACAGAAAATGTTCTTATGGCAGCTTCCATGGCGGAAGGACGAACGGTTTTAGAAAACGCTGCGGAAGAACCGGAAATTGTTGATTTGGCAACCTATCTTAACAGTATGGGAGCCAATATCCGTGGTGCCGGTACCAATATTATCCGTATTGAAGGAGTCAAGGAACTTCACGGGGCTGCCCATGCGGTCATTCCGGACCGTATCGAAGCGGGGACCTTTATGGTCGGAGCAGCCATGACCGGCGGAAATGTTTTTGTTGACAATGCATTGTCAGAACATTTGAAACCACTGATTGCTAAGCTAAAAGAAGTCGGGGCTGAAGTCCAGGAAGATATCGATGGCATTCGGGTCATCGGTCATACCCCGCTGCGTCCTGCTGATATCAAGACGCTGCCGTATCCGGGATTTCCGACAGATATGCAGGCCCAGTTTATGGCCTTAACGACTATTTGTGAAGGAACAAGCGTTATTACGGAAACTGTATTTGAAAATCGTTTCATGCATGTTGATGAATTTAAACGTATGGGTGCCAAAATCCGCATAGAAGGGCGGAGTGCCATTGTTGAAGGCATTCCCCGGCTGAAAGGTGCTTCTGTCAATGCTACCGATTTGCGGGCTGGGGCAGCGCTTGTACTGGCTGGACTCGTGGCGGAAGGCGAAACAGAAGTAGGGTATTTGTATCACATTGACAGGGGTTATGATAATCTCGTATTAAAATTACAAAGGCTAGGTGCAGATATTGTTCGGGTCAATATTGAAGAAGAAGAAAAATAAGAAAAAAACACAGGCAGTGAAAAAATCGCATTCTTTCTTCTTGGCAAATTGGTTCGGCAGTGATATTGCCATTGATTTGGGAACTGCCAACATTATCGTCTATGTAAAAAAACGGGGAATCGTTGTCAACGAACCGGCCGTGATTGCTGTAGATACAAATACGAACAGGGTCATTGCTATTGGCAGGGAAGCACAGGCAATGCTGGGCCGGACACCACAGCATATTCATGCATATCATCCGTTGCACAACGGTGTTATTGCTGACTATGATGCGACAGAATATATGCTTCGCTATTTTATTCGCAAGGCCATTGGTAAAGTACATATGTTTAAGCCGCGAATCGTTATTTGTGTGCCTTCCAGTGTAACCAATGTGGAACGACGTGCCGTTATTGAAGCGGCCATGCAGGCAGGCGCCCGTAAGACGGTAGTCATGGAAGAACCCTTGGCGGCTGCAATCGGGGCAGGCCTGGATATTGCCGAATCAAACGGTTCTATGGTTGTGTATATGGGCGGCGGTACCACCGATGTTGCGGTTTTAAGTCTTAGCGGCATCGTGATCAGCGAATCGTTGCGTATTGGCAGTAATACCTTTGATGAAGCGATTATTCATTATTTGGAAAAAATAAAACATGTAACTATAGGGCAGCATACTGCAGAAGAATTAAAGATCCTCATCGGTACGGCTCTTCCTGACAGCCGCCACCTTACAGCAGATGTACGGGGGCGCAGTATAGAAACGGGATTACCGATTATGGTAGATATTGATTCCCAGGAAATCCGTAAAGCCCTGGATGAACCGATACAACGTATTTTACGTACGATTGTGTCTATTTTAGAAAAGAGTCCGCCTGAATTAGCTGCGGATATCGCAGATCACGGTATCGTTCTTACTGGTGGCGGACTTCTGTTAGATGGTTTTGACCGCCTTATATCTCAAACTACGGGAATGGCAGCATACCTTTGTGATGATCCACTTTTATGTGTGGCCAATGGGGCGGGAAAAACATTGCAGGCAATGGATGTATTAAAGGATAGTTTTGATGATTTATAGAGGCAAGGAGTGATGTCTCATGAAGAAACATTGTAAAATGGCAGCTGTATTAGCATTAGCAGGGACGTTGCTGTCTGTACCGGCTTTAGCAGCAGAAATACCGGCGGTTTCTGTACTCAGCGGCAATGTAGTTGCGGTGGCCGATGTGGGTACGCCGGTCAAAGAAGGCGATGTCCTGGCAACAGTAAATTCTTTAGCAGGACCGATGGCTGCCGTGCGTGCGACGGTTGATGGTATCGTTAAGACCGTCATGGTGAAAGTTGGAGAACAGGTGCAGCAGGGCACCATTGTCGTTGTTTTAGAAACGAAATAGGGAAGGATTATGAAACATTTACAAACATTGCGGCGTTTAGCCGTTCGGACCTGTCTGACAGCAGTGTGTTGTGCGATGGCGGTTACGACGTTTGCTCAGGAATTTATGAATGTAAACGAAGTCCAGACGGGTATGACCGGCTATGCTAAAACGGTAGTACAAGGTGATAGGATTGATACGTTTCCTGTCGAAATATTAGGAGTCATGAAAAACAGCGGGCCGTCTGGCGATTTGGTGTTGGCCAAATTTTCGGGCCCGCTGATTGAACAAACGGGTGGAATTGCGCAGGGAATGAGCGGCAGTCCCGTTTATATCGATGGCAAACTTCTTGGTGCCGTGGCGTATGGCTGGTCTTTCACTAATTCTAAGGTGGGGATGATTACGCCTATTAGTGATATGCTTAAATTGTGGAATGTTCCCTCAAAAGAAGAAATCCGTCCGTTTAATGCTCGTGAATCTGCTCTTATTCCGATTGCTACGCCGCTAATGGTAAGCGGGTTCGATTCGTTGTCTACAGAGTGGATGAAAAACAAATTACCTCAGTATAATTTCAATCCTGTTGATACGGCATCAGCAGCATCTGATGCTGTTGCGCAGCCGTTGGAAGCGGGCAGCTCAGTGGCCGCGGCTTTTGTCAATGGAGATATGAAAATGGGGGCTATCGGGACCGTAACCTATATTGACGACAACCATATTGTGGCGTTTGGACATCCTTTTTTAAAGAAGGGCAGTATTAATTATTTTATGCACAATGCCTATATATTTACGATTGTAAACAATATGCAAAGTTCTTTTAAGTTAGGGTCATTGGGAGCCGAAATCGGTAAGATCAGTCAGGACAGAGGAGCAGGGATTGCCGGTCAGTATGGGTATCTGGCACCGGGAATACCGGTTATTATTAAGGCGAAGGATACGGATACAGGTGTTGATAACCTGAAGCGGGTAAAAATTGTCGAAGACAATGAATTAACACCGGTATTAACAGCGACAACGATGTATAATACGGTTAATAAAACAATCGACCGGGCCGGCGGCGGTACTGCTGACTTTTCCTATACGATCCATTCATCGCAAGGCCGGGATAAAGATATTACCCGGCATAACATGTATTATTCGGAAGATAACATAAATGAAAAAAGCATTGATGAGATATATAATGTGCTCGATATATTGAAGCATAATGAATTTATTGATTATCCGGTCCAAGATATTTCAATCGATGTTTCGGTTACGCAGGCTAAAAAATCAGCCCGTATCATTGATGCGACGGCAGCGCCTATCGTGGTCAGCCCCGGGGATAACGTTTATTTTAAAGTAAAACTCCATCCCTATCGCGGGGCTGATGAAGTGAAAACAATGAGCTTTGCGGTTCCTAAAGATCAGCCGTTAGGGGACATGGTTTTGGAAGTTCGCGGCGGCGGGGTCATTCCGTTGCCCTACCTTATCGAAAAACAGAGATATAATCTGACTGATGAGATTATTGAACGTTTGCGCCATTATAAAGATTTTGCGGAACTCAAGAAAGAAATTGAAAAAGAAGATGCCAATAATGATCTGGTCATAGAAATTCTTGATCAAAATGTCAGCATGATTAATGATAATGGCAAAAAAACGAAAAAGACGAAAATTCGTGATAAAGAACCAACGGCAGACAGCAAAGATATCCTTAAACCGGATAAGCATTCATTATCGGAGGATGCAAAAGAAGATGCTAAATCTTCTATCACGACGCCATATATTGTTAAAGGTGATGGACAAATTACCATAAAAGTGGTATCGGAAAGTCAACGAAATAAATATTTAGCAAAGAACCACCATATTGATGAAGCTAAGGCGGTTATTGGCGAAGAAAATAACGATGGTAGTGACAGTAAAAATGCGAAGGATAAAAAGACTGTAAAATCATCCGCGAAGGATGATAAAAATGATCAGGATGATACAAATCGGGGAGATTCTGACCATCAGGAGAAGGTCCTGAAAGATGCAGTACCGCTCATTCGTGCAATTGACTTATCACAACTGATGAACCAGGGAGAAGACCACATGGTATAATGTGGTTTTTTCTTGCCATTTTTGCTATAAAATGCTATTATCATAGTTGTAAGAAAACTTTGAACATATTTAAAGTTTTCTTACAACTTTTTAACAAATGAGGAACCTTGTTTTACATGATTCTATAATGATGGTATAGTAAACAGATAGCGTACAAATAAAAGGGAAAGGGTGGTGGCTGTGCAGAATATCTTGGAATGGATAGGCCGTTTTGTCCTGCATACGTTCGAAAAGGTCGGCGTTATCACCATTTTATTTGTTCAGACATTACGACAACTCCCTAAAATTCGACGCAATCTTACTATCTATCAAATGGCTCATTTAGGAGTCGATTCATTGCCCATTGTCAGTCTGACGCTGCTTTTTGCGGGGATGGTAATGACACTGCAGATTGTAGATATTTTGCTTCGATATGGAGCACAGTCCACATTGGGAGGAATCATGTCAGTAGCCATGGGTCGCGAATTGGGGCCTATCCTGACCGGTGTCGTTGTAGCAGGCCGCGTTGGGGCGTCTATGACAGCCGAATTGGGGACGATGAAAGTAACGGAACAGATTGATGCGTTGCGCTGCATGGCAGTCAATCCCGTATCATATCTGGTAGTACCCCGTTTTGTGGCTTGCGTCGTCATGGTGCCGATTCTAGCGTTTTATGGCTATCTCATTGGGACTGCCGGTGGGTATGCCGTAGCTATTTTTAGCGCCGGATTGACTCATTTTACGTATATCAATTCCATTGAAATGTTTACCGATATCAGTGATATCGTTTTTGGTATGATCAAGGCCATGTTTTTCGGTGGGATTATTGCGCTCATTGCCTGTTATGAAGGGATGCATGCTAAAAGTGGTGCTGAAGGCGTCGGACAGGCGACAACCCGGTCTGTAGTAACATCTATCATCTTTATTTTTATTTGCAATTATTTGTTATCTATCATTTTATATTAGGAGTGTCCATGATTTGTTTGCAGGATGTGACTGTGGCCTACGGGTCTCATGTCATTTTGGATCATATTAATTTGGATATACATGATGGAGAAACACTGGGTATCCTGGGAGCCAGCGGGTCTGGAAAAAGTACTATATTGCGAATTATCATTGGTTTGCAAAGACCTTCCAGCGGTAGGGTCCTTATTGATGGTATCGATATTACAAATTATACGGAAGATCAGATGGATTCTGTTCGCACTCATATGGGAATGGTATTTCAATACTCAGCCTTATTTGATTCGATGACGGTAGGCGAAAATGTTGCCTTTGGCCTGATGCAGCATACTAAAAAATCAAAGGATGAAATTCATGCGGTTGTTCGAGAGAAACTCCGCCTTGTAGGGCTTGATAATATTGAACAGATGATGCCCAATGATTTATCCGGCGGTATGAAAAAACGTGTCAGTTTGGCCAGAGCGATTGCATTGAATCCTAAAATCATTCTTTATGATGAACCGACAGCGGGTCTTGACCCATTGCGATGCATGGATATCAATCGCCTTATTGTCAACATGCAGGATCATTTTCGAGCTACGTCAGTCATTGTGACTCATGATATGAATTCTGCGTTTTATGTATCTGACAGGCTGGCTCTTTTACAAGAAGGCAAGTTTAGGTTTGTCGCGCCTAAAGATGAGTTCGAAAATACAGATAATCATGACGTACAAATGTTTATTCATGGCGGTGTATTGCCGCAGGAAAGAAGGATGGGGCCATGAAGTGGAGTACAGATGCAAAAGTGGGACTGGTTACTATTGTAGGCGTTCTCCTTTTTACCTGCGTCGTTATTTCTTTGGCTCATGCAGAAATTTTTGGCAAGCCCGGATTTGAAGTCCACACTATCTTTCAAAATGCCAATGGCATACAAAAGGGGAATTCCGTACGGTATGTGGGAGTTAATGTCGGCAAGGTAGATGGAATTACTCCGTCTAAAGATGGTGTTGATATACAGATGAAAATCGATAAAGGTACAGAAATCCCTAAGGATTCGAAGGTTGCGATTACGACGGATGGTCTTTTGGGTGAAAAAATAATTTCCATTACGCCGGGGAACGATAAAAGTCATCTTTTATCCGACGGAGATATTTTAGGCGGAACGCAGGGAAAGACAATGGACGATATGATGGAAAATGCAAGTACGCTCATGGTTAATGCCAATAATGTACTTAAAGGATTAAGTGCGGTTGTTGGCGATCCGTCAACACAGCGGGCTCTGCGTGGTTCTTTTAAAAATATCGAAGCGATGACGTCTAATATGAACGGTGTTACCGGGAAGGCATCCTCTATGATGGATGCGAATGCGGCTAACATTCAGGATATGACGGCGCATATGGCAGCAGTAACGGCACAGTTAGATACATCTATGCAGAATATGGATGGTGATGGTTCAGCATCAGCTAATATGCGTCAGACAGCAGCTAATGTAAAAGAAATTACCGATAATTTCGTGGTGGTTTCCAATAGTATGAAAACAATGACAACGGATCCGCAAACTCAATCCAATATCCAGACTACATTAGATAATGCAGCTAAGATTACAACCAAAGTCAACAAGATTCTTGGCGGCAGTAGTGGCATAAAGGCGGAAGGCGAGGCGGGATTGTTATATAATACGACGAAAAGCGAAAGCAGTGGGCAGGTAAATTTTAAGGTGTACCGGAACAATGATTTTGCGCTGATCGGCGCCGAAAATATTGGTAACGGTACGAATTTAAATTTGCAGTATGGTCGTCACAGCCATTGGTTTGATGGAAGGTTTGGTCTGATTAATGGTGATTTAGGCGCCGGTCTTGATTTCTTTGTGGATAAACCATTTCAACTTAGTTTGGAAGGGTACGATCCGGATGACTGGCGGTATCGTATAAAAGCCCGTATGCGTCTTGCGCCGGATATTTATCTTTTTGGTCAGTTTACACGGCCGATGAAGCGCGGCGATGGCGGTAATTATTATGGCATTGATTATGCATTTTAATTTGTATTTATAGCATGATATATCATATAGATGAATCGAGGGTATCCAGGATGAACAAGCAGTTAAGCAAGAAGATTATTATTGCCATGATGGTGACAACCATAGGGGCTATTACAGCAGCATCAGCAGCGGATACGACGGCAAAGGTCGTACCTGTTGACTTATCTAAAGAAGATGCAGTGGTCCAGACAGATGCTAAATTGACGAATAAGGCTAGTGTGAAAAACAATAACAAAAAAAATGTTAACAAATCCGTAGAACAGAAACTTTCGCCATACGATATCCGGGGGGTCGATATCGAACCGGAATTGCGGGAAGAACTGGCGGATAAAATTTCCGGTGATCAACAGAAATTGGCTGAAAAACACGCTAAGGATAATATTAATGATCCAGTTATTGTGGTTGGCAGAGTATCGTCAGGACAAGAAGTGGATTTGACATTACCGAAAACGGTTCAGATGGCTCTCGATTATAACCGGGATATTAAAATCGCTAAATATGACCTCAAAACGGCTGAATACAGCATTGATGAAGCGAGAGCCGGAAAAATGCCGTCTGTCAGCTATGGCTGGGATGGCGGCCGGACCAGAATCCATACGAGTACGAGCAATGGGGCGTCCACTTCTAATTCCTATGAAAATAAGCTTGCCTTAGATATTCCATTATATACAGGTGGCAAGGTAGAAGGTAATATTGCCGTTGCCAAGCTGGGGAAGACTTCCGCCCAGGAAGAAATCCTGCGGCAGCAGCAATCGGTAAAATATTCGGCAGTACAAGGATATTTTGCGTTACTGGCCTATCAGGAATACCGAGATGTATATCATGAATCCGTCAGCAACTTGCAAGGCCATTTAGATAATGTGTCGGCACAATATACGGTCGGCACGGTTGCCAAACTGGATGTCCTCACATCCAATGTATCGTTGGCGAATGCCAAGACGACTGCCGTTTCAGCGGATAACAATGTTGATATTTCCGAAGCTAATCTTAACAATATTTTGGGATTGCCGTTGCAGACCAAGCTTGTCTTATCAGACC
>JALCDF010000042.1 GCA_022641375.1 Megasphaera sp.
CTGTACGCATGGTATACTGTTTTTCCGGATGTTTGCCATTGGCAATCTTATCGGAAATATAACCAGCCGTAAATACCATCGCCATCAATGCAATCCAGGGGAAAGAAGCCCAGATGCCCATTGCTTTCAAAGACAAGCCGTGCATTTCCGTCAGATATAACGGCAGCCAGGCTAAGAATACATACATGATATAGTCAACGACCATGAACTGGATCCCGACCGCCCAAAACTGCGTAGAACGGAGGAATTTACGCCAGGGAGCAACCGTCTTTTTCAAGCTGCTTTCATTGCGGCCTTCCATGATATGTGCCAATTCCGCTTCATTGACATGCGGGCTTTGTGAAGGATTATCATACGCATAATGATGCCAAACCCAGGCAAGCAAAACGCCCGCCGCCCCAAAGATGAGGAATACGGCATGCCAGCCAAATGCTCCCATCAACGCTACGGTAACAGCCGGCCCAACGACAGGACCAAAAAATGTACCTAACAAGATGGATGAACTGGCCTTGCCTTTTTCACGATGATTGAACCAGTTGAAGGTTGCCGAACCTAACGACGGAAAGACAGGTCCTTCACCAAAGCCAAAGAACAGCCGAATAACGGAAAAACTGACTTTCCCCTTTGCACAAGCTGTCAGTGCCGTAAAAGCAGACCACCATAAAATAGCTCCGGTACCTGTCTTACGTAAGCCAAATTTTTCGGCAAGCATGCCGCCCGGAACCTGCATGAGGGCATAGCCGGCGAAGAAACATGTCTGAATAAAGCCCATATCGATTTTGGTAAAACCGAATTCTTGCATGATGACTGGTGTTGCTACAGATAAATTAACCCGGTCCATATAGGCTGTAAAACTGATTAAAAAGATAAGAAACGCTATTTTCCATCGAAAATTTGTCATTTGAGTGGCAGCTTTTATGCCGCTCTGTATCGCTTTTTCCATACCCATAAACTCCTTCTTCAATTCACTTCATTATAAATTATATCGCCGCTCCCCCATATAAAAACCCCTGTTACCGTTCCGATACGGAACGGTAACAGGGGCGAAAATTCGCGGTACCACCCTGTCATTATACTCTATGATCTGACAGATCTTCATTAACGCTGAATCACGGCTGTGCCTCATGCCTCTAGAAAACAAATCGACACAACGACTCCGGGGCGATGTCGGATGATCCTGTTCCTATCCGGCTCTCAGCACTGCCGGATTCTCTGGATGGAAGGAAAAATCAACCTTTACCCAATCATAGTCTGTAGCGGCATTGGAGTATATCCAACACCTGTCTTTTTAGGAAGTTAAAGCAATTATCTACTAAAATGACAGGCTTGTCAAGCAATTTATTTATTTTTATTCTAGTTAAACGTTATATTTATACAAATTTTATTTTTTATACAATATCCGCACACTATTCAGCACACACAACACAGCCACCCCGGAATCGGCGAAAACCGCCGCCCACATGGATGCAAAACCAGTAAAACCGGCGGCCATGACGATACCTTTTACTCCTAAAGCAAACACGACATTCTGCACAGCAATAGCCATCGTCATGCGGGAAATCCGCAGTGCTTCCGGAACAGCCTGTACCTGAGAATTCATAAAAACCACATCGGCCGCTTCTACAGCCGCATCGGCGCCACTTCCCATGGCTGCGCCAACATCGGCACCGGCCAGGACCGGCGCATCGTTAATGCCGTCACCGACAAACAGTACCGGGCCATACTGGTTTCGAATCGTATCCAATTGCTGCACTTTATCCTGGGGCAATAATTGGGCCCGCACCACATCAATTCCGGATTTTTTTGCAATATAGTCCGCCGCCTGCCGGGAATCGCCAGTAAGCATGGCCGTTGTAATCCCCAACGAACGAATATACCGGACTGCTTCAACAGCATCCTCTTTCAGGGTATCAGAAATAATGATATGCCCTGCGTACCGGCCATTCACGGCCACATATAATTCCGATCCATACACGGTTTGATGCTGCTGCGGCACGGCAATATGTTGTCGATTCATTAATTTCAGGTTACCGCAAATCACCGTTTTTCCCGCAACAAGCGCTGACAATCCTTCGCCTGCTATTTCATCTGATTCCGTAACAGAAGGCAATACCATCTGCCGCTGTTCCACAGCGGCGATTACGCTGGCCGCAATCGGGTGCGAGGAAGCTTGTTCTGCACCGGCACAGTAATATAATACATCCTGTTCTGTGAAACCGGTACCAGGAACAATTTGTTGTACAATAAAATTACCTTTGGTAATCGTCCCCGTCTTATCAAACACTACGGCACCAATACGTTTCATCTGTTCAATGGCGATACCTCCCTTAAATAAGATACCCCGTTTCGATGCCGCACCAATTCCCGCAAAGAAAGATAAGGGAACGCTCAATACGATGGCACAAGGGCAACTGATGACCAAAAAAGTCAGTGCCGTATACAACCAGTAATACCAGTTTCCCGTCACCAGCGACGGGATGACTGCAGTCGCTGCCGCTATGAGTACCACCGCCGGGGTATATGTCCGGGCAAACCGGGTAATGAAACGGTCCATTCGGGGTTTTCTGGCTGCCGCTTCTTCTACAGACTGCAGAATCTTCGTAACCATGGATTCGCACAACGGCTTCGTCACCCGCATCCGAATCGTACCCGAGATATTGATACAGCCGGAAAGAAGCTCCGTCCCGGGCTGGCAGGATACCGGAACCGGTTCGCCCGTAATGGCAGCTGTATCGATACGGCTTGTCCCTTCTGTAACGGTACCATCCAGCGGAATGCGGTCTCCCGGGCGGACGACAATACTATCGCCGGCAATGCCGTTTTCGGCCGGTATCGTTTCGATTGTCCCGTCGGCGATAATCCGCTGAATCGTTTCCGGACGCATGTCCACCGCCTCTGTGACCTGTTTGCGGCTTTTATGGACTGCCTTTTCTTCCAACATCTCCCCGATACGGCTGAATAACATGACTGCCACTGCTTCCGGATAATCACCAATACCAAACGCACCGCCGGTAGCAATGACCATAAGCAGGTTTTCATCAAATGGTTCTTTATGAATAATATTCTGAAACGCATTACGAATAACGCTGCTGCCTAAAAGTAAATAGGCTATACCATATGCCACCAGAGAATATTCTTTGGGAATACTATCTGTCAGATAGGTAAAAAGAAATAAGAATACCCCGATCGCAAGCTGCCCCAGGGATGCTTTTTCTTCCCCGTACTCTTCACCGGAATCATGATGCTGGCTGCAGCCGCAGCTATGACTGGTTCTGCTTGTACATTCTTCTTCCATATCTTTACCTCCCAATGTATCGTTTTGATAAATTTATAATAGCATTATTTCAATATATGTTCAAGTGTTCATATGTATTATTTGAAATCGGTATATATTGCCCTAAATACATTTGTATAAGACATATCTGAAAATTATATTTCTGTGGCCGCATTCATCCTATCCCTGACAACCCCGGCATCTCATCGTACATACTCCCCGTCTCGTGACACACAGCCCTGTCGTGGTGTATACTATCACTATACTGTAAACAGAAAGGAAGTATCCTCATGAAATTAATGGTTTCCGGCATCGGCGGCGTAGGTGGTTATATCTCTGCCGTCCTATGTGCCCATTATCCGGAGGTAACACTCATTGCCCGTAAAAAACGCAAAGACGCCCTGCAGCAAAAAGGGTTGGTTATTCATAGTCAATGCATGGGAGAACGCGTTTTCCATCCGATTGTGACCGATGCACCATCAGAAGCAGGTATCCAGGATATCATCTTTATCTGTACAAAAACTTTTTCCCTGCCCGATGCGATACAGGCCCTGCTTCCCTGTATCGACGCTCATACTATCGTTGTACCCATCATGAATGGTATCGATCACGCAAATATCACTCGCAAGCTGCTTCCTGCCGGACACGTCGTAGACTCTCTCATTTATATCACCTCATCCTATGCGGAAGATTACTCCATCGTTCACCCCGTTTCATATGCCCGTATTTTCATCAGTTCCCCCACCGCCGGAATCGCTGAAAAAGTTCAATCTGTCCTGCAGCACGACGGCGAGCTGGATTGCCAGATTCCTGCGGATATGGATGCTGAACTATGGAAAAAATATATCACGAATTGTGCCTATAATACGATGACCGCATATTACGTTTGTACCACCCGCAAAATCATGGAATCGGCACAACGCATCGCTGAATTCCATGCTCTCCTCAATGAGTCCTATCAGGTTGGTTGTGCAGCCGGTGTCCATTTACCGGCTACCCTGCCGGATGATATTTTCAACAGGCTGACACATCACCGCAATCTTGATATGACCAGTTCCATGGAACGGGATGCCGCTGCTCATAAGCATACCGAACTGGAAACGTTTAGCGGGCATTTGGTCCGCCTGGCCCGGTCACTCCGCGTACCGGTCCCAGTAACCCAGAAATTTTACATCGCTTTAAAAGCGCGGGAATCTGCCAGTTCAAACAATGCGAGGTGATACATGATGGTAACTATTGGTTCCGTCCCTTTAGGTCCGGGCATGCCCAAAATTTGTGTGCCTGTTGTCGGCCGTACGATAGATGCAATCACAGCCCAATGCCGGGATTTAGTTCATGCAGCGTATGATATCGTAGAATTACGTATAGATTTTCTAGCCGGGGCAACAACTCCTGATGTAAGTCTTGCCGCCCTGACGGCATTTCGCCGGGAATTACCAACAGCACCCCTGCTGTTCACCTTCCGCACCGCATCAGAAGGCGGTGAACAACCAGCATCAGAAGAAGTATATTTTCAGATGTTACGATATGCTATTGAAACAGATCTGATTGATGCCATTGATGTAGAATATTTCCATGACCAGCATGAAATATCACAAATCATTTCCCTCTCCCATACCCATGGAATCACTGTCATCGTAAGTAATCATGACTTTGACAAAACACCTCCTTTAGAGGAGATAGTCCGCCGTCTTATTGGCATGAAACATCTGGGAGCCGATGCTGCCAAACTGGCTTGCATGCCCCGGTCTCCTAAAGATGTACTGACCCTCCTCAGCGCTACGGAAACTGTCAAATCCCAATACCCCCATGAACCGCTCATTACGATGTCTATGGGCAAATTAGGAGCTGTCAGTCGTATCAGCGGCGAAGTATTCGGTTCTGCCATGACCTTTGGTTCAGTCAAAGAATCTTCTGCTCCGGGACAAATAGACGCAAATACACTGCAAAAAATCCTGGAAATATTCCATTGCTGATCATGCTACATGAAATATTTTCCGGTATATAAAAATCCGCATTCAGAATGATTGTTCATTCCGAATGCGGATTTTTTATATACTCCCGTTTCGATACTATGTTTTTATAATTTCCCGGCAAGATGAACTAATTCGTCCAACACCTCTGACTCCGGCCGGTCATTCGCTACAATATAATCAGCAGCAGTACGATAGGCCTGGATCCGTTCATGATATAACTCATATAATTTTTTGGCCCCATTCTTTAAAAGAGGCCGCGTACCGATTTCGATATCATTGGCAATCCGTTCGGGAGACCGGTCAACAAAAATAATATGACCGGTTTTCTTATAAATTTCAATATTTACAGGCCGTTTGACAACGCCGCCGCCGCAGGCAATGATAATATTTTCTTGCTCAGCTAATGTTTTTGCTGTCCGGGTTTCCGCATCACGAAAACAATCTTCACTGACGGCAAAGAGTTCCGGGATCGTCTTCCCTTCCTGCATGACAAGAAAATCATCCGCATCAATAAATGTCCGGCCTAATTTCTCTGCCAACGCTTTTCCGAATGTGCTTTTCCCGCTTCCCGGCATGCCAATCAATATGATATTGCTTTGTTTTCCCAAGTTATTCCCCCATCTCTTTGACAATCTTTTCTATAACCGATGAAGATATTGATTTTCCCTGCCAAATTTCTTCAGCACCAATCGCCTGCGCTACCAGCATATACATTCCATTCAGGGTCATTGCCCCATGTTTTTTCCCATATTGAAGAAAAATCGTATCTCTGGGATTATAAATTAAATCGACGACAGCACCGTAGCGGGACACGATATCCTCCGATACAGGAGAATCATCCATTTTAGGGTACATCCCCACCGGGGTACAGTTCACCAGTACACCCCCAGTTTGCAGCCGCGCTAATTCATCATAATCGATTTCCCTGCCGCCAATCTGTTCCAAAAATTTACAAAATGCCGGTTTACTCCGGGGATGCCGGGATACTACTATAATAGAAGCCGCTCCTTTGTCGAAAAGGCTTTGAATAATCGCCCGTGCTGCCCCGCCTGTCCCTAAAACGACACAGTCCGTATCCTGGATGCGGATACCCGCATGATCCAATGAACGGGAAAAACCGCTGTAATCCGTATTAAACCCAAAAAATCCCTGATCCGTCAAATGAATCGTATTGACGGCTCCGATGGATACTGCTTCTTGAGAAATTTTCGTTAAAAATGGCATGATATCTATTTTATACGGAATCGTTACATTAATACCCTCATATCCGTCATGATATAGTTTTGATAATATCGTCTCTATCGAATCCGGTTGTATTTCCAAGAGTGAATATGTCCCGTCGATATGTTGTAAACCGAACAGTCTCTGATGAATTTCGGGAGACTTGCTATGGCTCAATTTTTTGCCGATCAGGCCGAGTTTCATATATGACTCCCTCCTTATCCGACGGATAATTCCCTAATATCTTAAAATATTTACAAGTCCGTGCTAACGCTTGTAATGTCCGTAATACTCCCGGATCTTTCAAGCTGCCCATGACATCGATATGAAAGAAATATTCAAAAGGACGCCCTTCGATAGGGCGCGATTCCAAATGGGTCATATTCATATCGTTGTAGAAAAAGTGTCCCAGCACATGATACAATGCGCCCGGAGAATGATTGACCGTCAATACCAGGGTAATCTTATCTATATTTTCATGTTCTTCTAACTGCCTCGCAATGATAACAAAGCGGGTAAAATTAGTAACATTATCATTCACATTGCGGGCCAGGATATCTAAGCCATATAATTCCGCCGCCGTACTATTAGCAATGGCTGCTACATCATGGCGCTGTTCTTCTTGTACCCGTTGGGCACTCTGTGATGTGCTGAAATATGGCTGCAGGATCCAGTCCGGATGCTTCTTGAAATAATTACGGCATTGCGCCAGTCCCTGCGGATGGGAATAGACAATGCGTATATCGCTGAGCGAAGTTCCCGGCAATACCACCAGATCATGTTCTACTTTGATATATTTTTCTCCCACAATACTGCAGTCATAGCGATGAATCAAATCATATACCTCGGTAATGCCTCCGGTAGATGAATTTTCAATAGGAAGAATACCGTAACGTACCTTACCGGCGGCTACGGCTTGTACCAGATCTTCAAATTGACTATGATAGGTCGTTTCAAGCTTTTTTCCGGAAAAAAATTCCGTCATCGCCTTGTAACTATACGATCCGGGTGTGCCAAAACAGGCTACCGGAAGCTTATACTCAGCGTTAGTATCAGACATTGGACTCACTTCCCCGTGGTGTAGACAGCCATATATCAAGGATTGTCCATGCAGCCGCCGCTTCGATAACCGGAACCGCCCGTTGGACAATACATGGATCATGCCGTCCTTTAATTTCTAACTTACAATTTTGTTTCGTATCTGTATCAATGGTGTCTTGTTTCTGGCTGATAGACGGCGTCGGTTTCACTACGACGCGGAATAAAAGGGGCATACCGTTGGTTATTCCCCCATTGATACCTCCATTATGATTGGTCTTCGTCTTGATGATATCTCCATCATAATACAATGCATCATTAGCCTGAGAACCACTCATTGCCGCAAAGCCAAATCCTTTACCAAATTCAATTCCCTTTACTGCCGGTACAGAAAACATCATATGACTGAGACAGCTTTCTACCGAATCAAAAAACGGATTGCCCAGTCCTGCCGGAATGCCGACAGCCATACATTCTACAATCCCGCCTACGGAATCAAGACGGTTTTTCGCTGCCAGGATTGTCTGTTCCATCGCCGCTGCCGTATCCGGATTCAGTGTAGGCAGGACGGCACTTTTCAATGCTGTCAATCGGTCCGGTGATTCACCAGCAGGCATAAACATCTCATCACTGATAGTACCAATCTGTTGGATATGGGAACCGATGGTAACCCCCCGCCGCTGCAAGATTTGGGAAGCTACGGCTCCGGCAAATACCAGCGGCGCGGTAATACGGCCGGAAAAATGGCCGCCGCCACGATAATCGTTGTAACCGCTATAGCGGATTTTACCGCTGTAATCAGCATGCCCCGGCCGCATCACATGCCGTAATTGGTCATAATCCTTCGAGTGTTGATCTCCATTGACAATCATGGCACATAACGGGGTTCCCGTCGTATAGCCGTTAAAAAATCCGCTTTGAATTACAAAAGCATCCTTTTCCGAGCGGGCCGTCGACATAGCATTGCGCCCTGGTGCCCGCCGGGCCATTTCCTGCTGTACCGCATCCCAATCGATGGCTTCACCAGCCGGTAATCCATCCAGTACCGCCCCGATTGATGCACCATGCGATTCACCATATATAGTCAGCCGGATTTGTTGTCCAAACGTATTCATGTAATCATCCTTCCTGCTTGTAAACACCGCCGGCCTTAGCAAAGTCCTTCCAAAAATCCGGATAGGACTTACGGACACTTTCCGCCTCTTCAATCGTAACAGTACCCTGACAACGCTGCGATACAATAGCCAGGGCCATCGCGATGCGGTGATCATTCCAGGAACTCACTATACCCCCATGAAGGGCAGCAACGCCATGAATGACCAGCCCGTCAGGTTCTTCTTGTATATCTGCTCCCAGTTTAGTCAGCTCTACTGCCATGGCATGCAGGCGGTCACATTCCTTCAGGCGAACCCGTGCTGCATGGATAATATGCGTCGTCCCTTTACTGCAAGCTGCTGCTGCTGCCAAAACAGGGGTTAAATCCGGACAATCCCGGACATCGATAGTACGGCCTGACAATACAGACGGATGTGCAGTCAGCATAGAACCGACATTGCTGAAGTGTCCCCCCATCGCCTTCAGAATCGGTACAATAGCCATATCGCCCTGACATGAGCGGGGACGCAGCCCCGTACAAATGATTTTATGCTTGCTCAAAACGCCGGCCGCCAGCCAAAACGCCGCCTGCGAATAGTCTCCCTCAACAATATATCGGCCAGACTGATAGTTCTGATTGCCAGGAATATGAAATTTCCCTTTTCCATCAGACTGAACGTGGACACCATGATTGTCCATACAGGTAAGGGTCATATCTATATAACTGGCTGATTCCAACGGTGTCGTACTGGTCAATACCGAATCGCCTGCCAACAGTGGCAATGCCAATAGCAGCCCCGTAAAGAATTGTGAACTCACATTTCCCGGTAAAGCATACATACCGGGCTGCAAGGTCCCCTGTACGGTCAACGGCAGATTTTTTCCTGCCGCATCAATTTTAAAATCAATGCCCTTCTGCCGAAATAAATTAAAATACGTATCCAACGGGCGGTCCGCCAACCGTCCCCGGCCGGTAAATGTAACGATATTGCCAGTCAAAAGGCCGATTGGGATAAAAAAGCGCAACGTAGAACCGGACTCGCCGCAATCTGCCACAACCGGCTGATTCCATTTCCGAAGTCCCCCCTGAATGCGATACGCCGTACGATTAAGACGATGTAACTGTATGGTTTTAATCGTTGCACCAAGAGCTTGTAAAATATGGCAGGTCGCTTCAATATCCTGAGATGAGGATATATTTTCAACATAGCTTTCACCGGAAGCCAGGGCTGCACAAATCAGATCCCGATGTCCCATACTTTTAGACGATGGAATCTGAATGCTCCCCCCCAATGGCTGCGGCGTAATGGTTACTTTCATTCCCCTCCCACCTTTCTGACATAATCCGGAATATCTTTACTTTCTATCGGTAATAGTTCACTCTTCCCGATAGCGTTCATGATAACCAGGGTCAGGCGATGCCCCCTCTTTTTCTTGTCATGAGAAATATATGGGAGCAATTGCTGTGGCGCCGCGCTTACCGTAACCGGCAGCTTATATTGCTGCAATACGGCATCCAATCGTGCCGTCGTGCCCGCTTCCGTCAGACCTTTTTCCTCTGTCACCGCGGTCAGCATCGCCATCCCGGCGGCAACGCCTTCCCCATGGGTATAATACCCATACCCATAACAACGTTCAATAGCATGTCCAATGGTATGGCCAAAATTCAGCAACATCCGTTCTCCCATATCCAGAACGTCGTGTTCTACGATGCGGGCTTTTATGGTGCAGCATCGTTCAATGATTTCATCCCAATGTTCCGACAGTGTCGTATCATCTAATTGTTCCAACAACTCAAACAGATATTTGTCGCGGATACATCCGTATTTGATGACTTCGCCAAGACCATCATGAATAAACCGCACCGGCAAAGTTGTCAATAATTCGGGGTCGATGAGAACTCCCTTGGGCTGATAAAATACCCCGGCCTGATTCTTGCCACTGGGCAGGTCCACCGCTACTTTCCCCCCGACGCTGCTGTCCACCTGTGCAATAATCGTTGTCGGAATCTGGATGAACGGCACTCCCCGCAGATATGTTGCCGCCGCGAATCCCCCTAAATCACCGGGAACTCCGCCGCCTAATGTAATCACTGCATCGCTGCGGGTAATATCAGCATCCGCCAGTCCCTGATATAAATCAGCCAAAGATGCCATATTCTTGCTCTCTTCACCCGCTTTGAACACGATACGGCGCACATCATATCCATTCTGTTCCAGCGATGCCTGCAGCCGGTCGCCATAAAGAGCATCCACCGTATCATCACTGATGACCGCCAATCGTTCCGCTGATGTAAGCTGGCGCACATACTGGCCGGCCTGATCAAGCAGTCCCTTTTCAATATGAATATCATATGAATCTTTTCCTAAATCAATGTGTATGCTTCTCATGAACAAGTTCCCTTCTTCGCATAGCCGCTTGTTGCAGAAATTGAATCATAGCTGCCGTATCTTCCCGTTGCAGCATGTCCGAAAATCGTCTCAGAGAACGGCTAAAATGGTCAATTTCACACAGCAGATTCTTTCTATTGGATAAAAACAGCTGCGTCCATAAGGACGCATTAATATCAGCTACACGCGTACCATCCCGAAAACTTCCGGCTACAAAATATTTGATCATCGGGTTCATCGACTGGCTGTTTACCAGTGCCGTGGCCAGGACATGCGGCAGACTACTCGTATACGCAATCAATTCATCATGTTCTTCCGGCGTCACGCAGACTACATGGGAACATCCTAACGCCAGGGCCAGGGCCTTTACGATGGCAATATGGGCAGCCGTATTATGCTGATGAGGTACGATAATATAATTCGCTCCATAAAAAATATCAGCCCGCGACATACCATACCCACATCCTTCGCGGCCGGCCATCGGATGACCGGGCACAAAATCTATCCCCGCCGGTAATAATCCGGTAATAGTCTGGGCTGTCTGCCCTTTTATACCGGCCACATCAGTCAGTAACGCTGTCACTTTTAAATAGGATACATTCTCCTCTATAAAGGATATCATTGTTTTGGCTGCCATGCAAAAAATTATAATATCTGCCTGCCCTAAAAACGTCCCCCCGGATGTATATCCTTCATCAATGACACCCTCTTCTTGTGCCTGATCCAATGACACCTTATCGACATCAACTGCAATGATATGCCTGACACCCATATTACGCAGTCCTTTTGCATACGATCCACCGATGAGGCCCAGCCCAACTATCGCTATTGTCTTATCCGTAAAAAATCCGCTGTCTGTACTTTCCATTGTAACCCCTCCGTTATATTTCTTCTACTAGATTTCCCGGCCAACAATCGGTGCCAGCTGCCGCAAGGAATTCATGAGATCAGCAAACATATTGGGTGTAATAGATTGTGCCCCGTCACAAAGCGCATTATCCGGATCATTATGTACTTCGACCATGACCCCATCTGCTCCGCAGGCTACCGCGGCTCTCGCCAGATCGGCAACCATCCAGCGTTTCCCCGTAGCATGGCTCGGGTCGACAACCACCGGTAAATGACTTTTATGTTTAACTGCCAATACCGCACTTAAATCCAGCGTATTACGGGTATAGGTTTCAAACGTCCGGATGCCCCGTTCGCAAAGGATGACATTATGATTACCGCCGGCCATGATGTATTCAGCCGACATGAGCCATTCTTCAATAGTAGCACACAAGCCACGTTTTAATAAAATCGGCTTGCGTGTCTTACCGACAGCTTTCAGCAAATCAAAATTTTGCATGTTACGGGCTCCGATTTGAATGACATCGACGCCATCATTCAAAAACAGGTCTAATTTATCAGCAGACATGATTTCAGTAACTACCGGCAGATGCGCCTTTTCTCCGGCTGTAACCAGCATATCCAGCCCCTGATCGCGCAATCCCTGAAAAGAATACGGCGAGGTGCGGGGTTTGAAAGCTCCGCCACGGAGCATGGTCGCTCCTGCAGCTGCAATGTCCTTGGCAACGCCCTCAATCTGAGCCGGCGTTTCAATGGAACAGGGACCGGCCATAACTGCTATTTTTTTCCCGCCAATCGTAATGCCATTACCGATATCAATAATAGAATCCTGCGGATGAAAAGAACGACTGGCCCGTTTATATGGTTCTTCGACACGGACTACTTTATCTACATAATCATATCCCTGGACTTGTTCCTGATCAATGACTGATGTATCCCCTACCAGCCCCAATACCGTTTTACGGGCTCCTTTGCTGACGTCAATCTGCAATCCTTTGGATTTGATAGTTTTAGTTAATTTTTCCACAAATTCTTTAGGCGTACTTTCTTTCAAAATGATAATCATGATGTTCTCCTTTTCTTAAAAAAAAAGCAGGCTCTCATGAGCCTGCTCAGTTCGATTACTCTACAAATTTTTTTGCCTTTACTCCGCTATCAGCGTGAAAAGGCGTAGGGCAATTGCCGGAATGTTCTCATGCGCGTATCTGATATATTGAATTTGTCATAGCAAAAATAGCCAGCGCTAAAATAGAAGCAGCCCCAGCCAAAATAATACGTAAAGACATATTCAATTGTATTCAAAATTCGTGAGATTGATTCCATGTCGAACGTCTCCCTGCATACTTATTATGATAAATTCATTGACGTAATTGTATACCCAATCACATATTCCTGTCAAGACGCAACTTTGATTTCTTATACAGCAAAAGCAGTTCCTGTGAGTGGAACTGCTTTTGCTGTTCATTTCAATATTTACCAGGACGGCGGTATCGCCGTCGTAACGACACGGAAGGTATAACCCTGGTCTTTGAGCATTTTAATAAGATTGGGCAATGCCTCTACCGTCGCATGATGACCGTATGCATCATGCATCAGGACGACCAGATGTTTATTCAGGTATGGCCGTTCCGCTATTTGAGTGCGGACATTCTCTACGGACTTCTCCGGCGTCTTGCCAGTACCATCGGCATCACCGGTCAGCGCATTCCAGCCTACTTCAATATACCCGATATCATCGATAGCCTGCCAAAACGGCTTCGTAAAATGTCCCTTCGTTCCTCCCGGCGCCCGGGAAATAATCGGACGCACATGAATGACATCATAAATAAGCTGTTCTGTCTGAAGTAATTCATCTGTATATGCTTTAGGTGATACATAGATTTTTTTATAATCATGACTATAAGAATGAACACCGATTGCATTACCAGAAGCATAAATTTTCTTCACTACCTCCGGATACTGTTTTACATTCTGCCCTGTCAAAAAAAAGGTGGCATGGATATTTTCTTTCTTTAAAATATCCAGGATTTCCATCGTATTATGATCGTTAGGTCCATCATCAAATGTTAAATAGGCTACATGATCGCCATAATAATAATCCCGGGTCTTCCCATATGTCAACGGCAATCCTTTTTCCTTGCGTTGGGCAATCGTATATTTATCATATACCGGCTTATCATTATCTTTATCCGGCAATGTGAAATCATCACTCACATAGGCTACATCTGCCTTGACCGGAATCGACGCAATGATATCGGTACCCTTCGCCTGCACAGCATCCTGATGCCACACGCTAAGGCCCCAGCCAGTTGCTGTAAGCAGCACGATCATACAAATTCCCAGTATGTATTTTACCTTTACCATTCATATACCCCTTACTTTTTTACTATCCCCATATGAAATGTATTGACGAATCGTACAACTTTCCCGATATCCGTCGGCCAATACACTGGCGGACAATCCCAACTCTTCCAAATCGTCTAATAAGGATTCGGTCATACGGTGCTGGACAGCATTATATCCCGTACAAAACAAAACCCGCGTACAGGAAACACCCCGGAACATCCCCCGCGGGTGCTTGATCAGCTTCGCCAGCAAGGCCGGTGTAATGACCGCTCCGGGCGCCCGTCCCATAATAGCTGCCGCTGTTTCTACCCCTTCCACTTTTTCAGGAGATAGGGAACTTCCCAGCATCTGCAAGTTCACGACGCCAATAACGGTATCACAGCTGACCGGCAGCGGTACATCGTCCGGAAGTGGTGCCTTCAGCCATTTACGATCGGCTTCATCACTTTCCACCAGTATATACCATGCCGGATGATGTTCTTTTATCATATCAATCGTTTCCGGCGTCAGCCCTATATACCGATCCTGATCATCCAGACCACGGAACCATGCCGGGACATGACCCGACTGGATCCGTTCCGCACAAAAAGCTTCGCCTTTTTCCCAATCTTCCGTACAAATCACATCAAATGGTTCTACATTATCGACACGGGCACTATCCATAGGCACCGTACTGCTGACCATAATAGGCAGGTTACCGCTATGTCCGTATTTTCCCAATCGTTCCAATACTGTTGTTTTACCACCGGCACCTACTATCGCTGTAATTCCCGGGCGAAGCATACGGCGCCACCGCTTATCTTCAAACATATTATTTTCCTCCTCAAAGGCCCTAGCGCATATCCGGCAAGCGATTATACCCTTTCCAAGCATTTTTAACCAATTTTCGAACCATTTCGATTGCCAGATCCCGCCGTTCCTGTTCGGAACACGTGCCGTAGTCACCAAAATCCAGTTCTTCACTGGCAATATGCGCTACGT
>JALCDF010000043.1 GCA_022641375.1 Megasphaera sp.
CTACGACGATGGCATCAAATTTTTCTTCACTACTCATGTTCTTACCCTCCTTAACCATACGGTTTATATTCTGAAGCCGTTCCAGTAACCGTTAGTTTTAGTATATGAAACGTACATTATCTCACTTCATTATTTCATTCTATGCCTTTCACTGCTTTTGCCCCCGATGAAGCACACAGGCTCCAAAGAGGTAACTGTCCATTTGGACTTTCACCAATCCCGTTTGCCGGAATAGTTCTAATAACTGTCCTTTCCTCAGGAAATCCCGTGTCGAACGCCATAGCCACTGATATTCCTGGCGATGACCCCAACCGCCGCCTAGCAGCGGCATGATTCCACGAAAATATAAATGATAAAAAGGACGTATACACCATGAATCCGGTACAAAAGAATCCAGGCAATAGACCCATCCGCCAGGCTTGATGACTCGCTGCATTTCACGAAGGACCTGTCTGTAATCAGAGGTATTACGCAAGCCAAAGGAAATACAAGCCGCATTGAAAGTATGATCAGCAAAAGGAAGTGCCATAGCGTCTCCCTCGCACCAAGCAGTGTTCTGTAAAGAGACACTCTTTCGTTTTGCCTGTTGTAACATGGCCGGTGAAAAATCCAGTCCCGTTACCTGTATATCCGGACGCGCTGTCGCAATGGCAATCGCAATATCACCGGTGCCGCTGCACACATCCAGAACGTGTCCGCCTGCATCCGTCTGCCTGTCCACCATATCGATGAGACATTGTTTCCAGCGTTGTTCCAGTCCCAGACTGATACGGTTGTTTGCTGTATCATATCCTGTGGAAATATTTTGGAATACCTTGTATACTTTTTCCCGTTTAGAGACTCCAGCCATGTACCAGCCCTCCTATGAGCAAGATGGCCATAGTAAGCAGATACGCGCCATTCCCTAAAAAGTTGCCTTTGACAATATTTTTCATCTGTTCGATCCGGTGCGTCGGCACCAACGTCGAGCAAAGCAAATCACGAAATACGTTCCGGGCAAACAGGAGCAAAAACAGGGTACTCAATAATCCCCACATACCAGCATACAAAACCGGCAACAGACATAACAGAACGATCCACACAATGATTGCGCCCCGATACACACGCAGCGTATTCACTCTGCCAAGCATGGCCGGCAACGTACACCGCCGGGATGCCCGGTCTTTTTCAATATCACTGCCATTATTGCTCATCATGATCAGGGCAATCCCTATGATGAACGGCAATGCCGCTACGAGGACAGGCCAATCCAGCCGACCGGTCACGGCTGCTACGATTCCCAGAGGAATGAGCCCACCCATGACAAAGCCTGAAACCAACTCGCCGACCGGAAAATATGAGATAGGCCACGAGCCGCCGGAATACGTAATCACTGCCAGGCCGCCGATAACACCGATGACCAGAGGTACCGGTCCGGATGCCAGGATAACCGGCAGAGCCAGCAACGCTGCCACAACCAGAAACGCCGTTCCCAACAGCAGAGCCTGCCGGGGTGCAATGTGATTGTACACGAGTACGGCATCACTGACTTCTACACAATCATCTGCAGTGTCGGTTCCTTTTACAAAATCGAAATAATCATTGAATGTATTCACTGCCGACTGCATGAGAACACAGGCACAAAACAATGCTATGCCAGAAAATATCGTCAAACCATAACCACAAAGCAGGCAATATAACTCACCGAACAAGGCCGGGCAAACAGAAGCTGCCCATGTCCGTGGCGCTGCCAGCCTCATGACCAGCAGAGGAGTCAGATTTTGATGCTGTTCCATCTATACTGCCCCCAATTTCCGAACCAGTTTCAACAGCGATGATGAAACATCATTGACCGGTAAGGACCGGATCAAATCTTCCGCACGATTCTGGTATGCATGAATGATATTCCATGCGCCTTCCATTCCTCCTAAAGAAGATATATGCTGTTCCATCAAACGAATGTCTTCTACTGTCAGCAGGTTCTTCTCGCTCTTGTCCATATACGGACGAAGCAACTCCCTGCCGCCAGGCTGCTGCAGTGTCAGGAGAACCGGCAACGTATAAATACCTTCGCGGAAATCCTGATGAGCTTTTTTGCCCATTGCCTTGCAGTCTGTCGAAAAATCTAATAAATCATCACGCATTTGAAACATATACCCAAGGCATTCCCCGAAGGTCTCTAACGTATGGATAACCGTTTCATCACAGCCGCTTTCCATTGCCCCGATTTTACAGCAAGCTTTGAATAAGGCTACGGTTTTACCATGGATATTGCGGAGATAATCGTCCATCGTCACGTCCGTTTTATACCGGCACATCGCCTGGCCGATTTCACCTCCGCACATTTCTTCCACAGCTTTCGCCAAAACCATTCCGGATTGGTTCAATTCTTCCCGCATACAATAATAACACAAGCGGCTCATAAGGAAATCTCCGGCATAGACAGCTGCATTTTTTCCGTATTTTCCCTGCACTGACGGTTTGCCACGCCGAAAAGGAGCATCATCAACGACATCATCGTGAATCAGCGAAGCCAGGTGCGTCATTTCTGTAATGGCCGCCAGTTTATACAACCGTTCACGAGCTTCCCTGTAATCAGGACCGTACGCCGAAACCATCAGCAGCAAGCGGGGGCGTATCATCTTCCCCCGCGATGCAGTCGCATCCTCCAGGACCGCTGCCGTCGCAGAAGAACCGGGGAACGTATGACGCATATACAGTGCCAGATATTCCTTTACCTTTTCTATATGACCGTCGCTGATCTTGGCAAAATATTTCGGCATAAACCTTCGGGTGCTGTTTTCTAAGAGATTTTGTTTTATCATCAATGCTCTACTACACCTTTCCGGCCGTTAGCACAGCTTATTTTTTCTTTTCTGCCAGCAGCTGCGCCGTATGTTCAACCTTGATATTGGTAATACCGCGAGCATCCAAACCACCTTTAATTTGGAGCAGGCAGCCCGGGCAGTCAACAGCTACGACTTCAGCGCCGCTGTCGATAATATTATTGATTTTTTCTTCCAAAATCGGTGCAGAAATTTCTGGGAATTTAATGGAGTAAGAACCACCGAACCCACAGCAATGATCGGCATCTTTCATTTCAACAAGTTCCACGCCCTTTGTCGCTTTCAGCAAATCACGCGGTTCGTCATGGACACCGAGATAACGGTTCAAATGGCAAGAATCATGATAAGTAACTTTAACCGGTACGCCATCGCCTTCGCCAGGCATACCACCGAGCATAGATACGAGTTTTGCAAAGTCATATGTTTTGTTGCCCAATTCTTCTGCTTTTTTGTACATATCCGGATCGTCTTTGAACATGTCTTTATAATCACGGAGAGCATGTGTGCAAGTAGGACAAGCCGATACAATATAATCGTACTGATCCGCATGCATAGCATCGATATTCAGAGCTGCTTCATTCTTAGCATTTTCCGTATCGCCCATATAGGTAGCCGGAGCACCGCAACAGGACTGACCCATCGGCATTTCAACGATATAGCCGCATTTATTCAGGCCTTGTACAACGGCTTGTGCAATGTCGACATATACGAAATCAAGGAGACAGCCAGTGAAAATAGCAATCTTGCCCTTCGGATTCGGAACATCCTGTTTGATGGTCGGAATAACATCACGGAATGGCTGCGGAGCTACTGTCGGCAAGCTGCGGCCTGCTGTCAGACCCGATAAGAACATAGGCATATGACGAATCATAGGCTGTCCTTTAGTGATAGCACCTTGTGCCACCGATGCAATACGCAACATGGAGTGGAAGAGGTGACGATCGGCAACTGTATCCAGACAGAATTTATGAACCGGATTCAAGCCATCATTCTGCATAAATTTAATACGCATTTTCAAGATCATGCCGGCAATATCCAATTTGCCGCCGCAGACCGTATTACAGGTGCCGCACTGGAGGCAGATATTCTGGATTTCTTTACCGCGTTCACGGTCATTGAGGAACGCCGTCAACAAGGTACCGATACCACCGGTATAGATGGAACCGCCATATACATGGCCGCCGACCATACGGAAGGCAGGACATACATTCAGGCAGGCTGCACAACGGATACAGCAGAAGATATCTTTGAAATCCGGATCGTTCATGATCTTACGGCGTTCCGGCGTATCCAAGATAATCATATGGAATTTTTTAGGTTGTTTCGTATCTTTTTCAGCATCGGTTACAACATCTGTAGCACCTGTATAGAATGACAGATACGTCGTAATCGTCTGTGCTGTGCCGTTACGGGGCAATACCTTGAAAATATAGCGGATATCGGACATCTTGGCTGCCATTTTTTCGATACCAAAGATATACAAGTGCAGTGGCGGCAATGTCCCTACCATACGGCCGTTACCTTCGTTGGTCATAGTAATAACCGTACCTGTTTCAGCAACAGCAACGTTGGCACCGGAAACACCCATTTCTGCAGTCATGAATTTCGGACGCATGACGCGGCGGGCGGTCTTGACTTCTTTAGCAATAACCGGTTCTTCCTTTGCTTTCGTATAGGAAGTGAATAGGTCAGCTACATCTTCTTTAGAATAATGGATGGCAGGCATAACCATATGCGACGGTGTATCACCGGCAATGGCATTGATGAATTCGCCCAAGTCTGTTTCCTGAGCCGTAATGCCTTCCTTTGTAAATCCCTGGTTAAAATGAATTTCTTCTGATGCCATGGATTTTGACTTTACGCACAATTTAACATTATTATCCTTGGCAAGTTTGATTGCATAATCAAACGCTTCCTGCGGTGTATGAGCACGGAATACGACAGCACCGTTTGCCGTTGCATTCTTTTCAAATTCATCAAGCAGTTCATCCAGATGATCACGGGCATAGGCTTTGACTTCATGAACTTTATCACGCAACGCTTCAAAATCATATCCTTTGTATACTTTGGCGCGGTTGCCGGGATATGCCGATGTAAAATTTTTCAATGCTTTCTGCAAAGGCACATTATCCATTGCGCGCTCTATTTCTTGCTTCAGTAACTCATTAGCCATTGAATATTCCCTCCCTTATTCATCTTCGACAACAATCACATGGAACTGACGCGGACCGTGTACACCTACAGTCCCTACGCATTCGATATCAGCTGTACGGCTCGGACCCGTAATGATGCCGGCAAATTTCGGGAATGGCTTCGTTTCTGCCATAATGTCGATCATATCATCAAATGTACCGACAATTTTTGACAATTTGACGATTCCGACATACACATCCGCCACGGTTTCAACAATACGGTTGTCAATATTGTCATGCATTTGAACGATAGAACCTAAGTTACCGATGCCATATTCCGCTTCCGTAACGCCGCCTTTGTCTTCAGGCGCATTTTTGCGAATATGATCCGTATCCACTTTGATGCCGGCAGCTTTCATTGCATCAATAGCGCCTGCTTCTTTAAGAAGCGGCGTTTCTACGATGGCTACATCTTTCGTGTCTTTTTCCTGGAAAATTTTGACTAACGCTGCTGCCACGTCAGCTTTCTTTGCCAAATAGCATTCACCAGCTACACCAGTTAATGCTTTTTGGAACGTTTCGTACAATTCTGCTTTTTCCATTTTCACACCTCTTTGCTGTTTTTATGAAGAAAAAACTAAAAAATTAAAACGATGATTGCCATACTATAAAAGTACTTAATATAAGTATACCAATTTATGCACTAAGTGCAATATGTATAAATGAAATACATGATATTTTTTATGAAACATCCCTATTGAATCCATGCCAATTAGTCATATATCGTCGTTAAAATATATCGATTGGTTCTTTTTATTATGTATGTATAGAATAATCCTTCTATATACAGGTTTGTGCATGCCTTTTATACGTCATCCCCTATTTACATATGTGTAAAAGTAATATCTAATAGTACTCCATCGTTTATAACTTTGGTGCATTATCCAAGCATTCAACAGTCCCCTCCCCCAAAGAATATGTTTATACTATCTTTTTTTGTGATTTTTTATTCATCGATGAATGCTTGATTTATTGTTTGTTTATCTTTATAAAACAGCTCTGCATATAGCTTTTAAAAAATATACATATCCGGTATCCTTTATACAATTGTTCATGACAATTGTATTAACAATTACCATTGACAAACCCTGGCGAATGATGTATCATGGTCACAATATAAAAATGCGATGACCAAAACAAGTACATTTGTGAAGGCCGCACAGAGAATGCAAGCCATAGGCTGAAAGCTTGCGTCACCCGCTGGACAAATGGAATGCCTTTGAGAGCAGGATAGTCGAAATCATAGTAGACTCATCCCGGTTCACCACCGTTATGGGTTTTGAGTGGCAGCTCCGGCTGCAATCAGAGTGGAACCACGGCCCACCGTCTCTGAAGAGACGATGGGCTATTTTTATGTGCAGGAAACTATTTTGTAGATCAGTATAGGTGGCACACGTAACTAGTCTATGTTGAATCGATACCCATTTTGTATATTATAGAAAGGGAGACATGTACCATGTTCAAAGATACATTTTCATATCAGGCATTTTTTCGATGTTGCTGATGCCCATTCATTAAACAAACCATAATCAGTTTATTTTATTGCTAACCGAAGGAGTCCTTGATATGAGTAAAATTTATACTTCTGCTTTAGAATTAATCGGCCATACGCCATTATTGAAACCAATTCGTTACAATGCCGCTGCCGGTACGAATGCCAATGTCCTGGTAAAATTGGAAGCTTTCAATCCCGCTGGTTCTGCCAAAGACCGCATTGCCAAGGCCATGATCGAAGACGCTGAAAAAAAAGGCCTGCTCAAAACCGGCTCGGTCATCATCGAACCAACCAGTGGCAACACCGGCATCGGTTTAGCTGCCGTCGCTGCCGCTAAGGGGTATCGTGCCATTTTCACAATGCCGGAAACCATGTCCGTGGAACGGCGGAACCTGATTGCTGCGTACGGTGCCGAAATCGTCCTGACAGAAGGAAAGAAGGGCATGCAGGGCACTATCGAAAAAGCCAATGAATTAGCTGCAGAGATTCCCGATTCTTTCATTCCCAGTCAGTTCACCAATCCTGTCAATCCGGCAGCCCACAAGGCGACGACAGGCCCGGAAATATATGAAGACACGGACGGCAACGTTGATATTTTCCTGGCTGGTGTCGGTACCGGCGGAACCCTCACCGGTACGGGCCAGTATCTGAAAGAAAAGAACCCTTCTGTACAGATTATTGCCGTCGAACCAGCCGATTCGCCGCTTTTGTCCGAAGGCCATGCCGGTCCGCATAAGTTGCAGGGCATCGGGGCCAATTTTGTTCCTGATACGTTAGACACAAAGATTTATAACGAAGTCTTTACCGTCACAACGGAACAGGCCTATGCAACCGCCCAATTGTTCACGCAAAAAGAAGGGCTTCTCATCGGTATATCCGGCGGCGCTGCTCTGTACGCTGCCAGTCAGGTAGCCAATCGGCCGGAAAATGCCGGCAAAACGATCGTAACGCTGCTTCCCGACAACGGTGACCGGTATCTTTCTACACCGGGCTTCATCAAATCAAAATAACCCACATACCTATCATAAATATCACCTTTACCAATATATATGAAAAACGGCCGTTCCCTGACAGGGCGGCCGTTTTCCATTATATATTGGGGGGGGATAACTATGATGTAAGGTAGGTATCAGTATTATTGTTTTTCCATATCCCGGCTGGCTACAATATCTACACCCAGGCCAAGGATATTAGGAGCGACGATGTCGCCCGCCTGAACCGGCGCTTTGACGCATACACTGCGTAACGCTTCCGCACAGGCAAGGATTTTCCCTTTCGGCAGCGTGGTTTTCGATACCACCGGCAGGAGCGGCAGGAAGCCTCCTTCGACACGAACCGTCGAAGTGAGCATCCGCTGAGGATTCGTCATTTCCTGATGACCATATGTTTCACCGCGGGGACAGGTATTACCCGTCACACTGGTGACCTGGCCATCGGTCATTTCAATGGTCAGTAAACATCCCATAGGACAATTGATGCAGTTAATTTGTTTCGTTTCTACACTCATTTATGCTTCCTCCTCTTTGACGGAAACAGTCCATTCATCATAATGGCCTTTCGCTTTATCAGCTGATATATTCACGGCAATCATTTCACTCGGTTTGGCAACCGGCAGGACCTTGGTCAGAAGTACTTCTTTACCACTTTTAACCGTCAGACGAGCTTTTTTCATCGGCGTGCGGACACGCATAAACAAGCGGATGGTTTCGCCTTCTGCCGTTGCCCGGGCATGCTGCGGCACGCAGGTACGAACCTGATCAATGGCATCTATTTTTACATCAGCTACGCTGTCCGACAACTGCCCCATTGCTTTAATGGCTGCGAATTTTCCGGCGATTTCCGCTTCTTCCGATACGAAATCGACGAGGTCATGGACATGGACTACATTGCCGGCAGCGAAAATACCGGGAATACTTGTTTCGCGATGCTGATCGACGATAGGTCCATTGGTAAGCGGATGCATTTCGAGGCCCAGGCCGCGGGAAAGTTCATTTTCCGGAATCAGGCCGACAGATAACAGTAATGTATCACAATCAATTTCAAATTCCGTACCCGGAATCGGTTTCATATGGTCATCGACTTTAGCTGCGGTAATACCGTTTACACGGTCTTTCCCATGAATAGCGGTAATCGTATGTGACAGATACAGCGGAATGTTATAATCGTACAAACATTGTACCATATTACGAGTCAGTCCATTAGAGAACGGGCAGATTTCCAATACCGCCTGTACCTTACAGCCTTCGAGGGACATACGCCGGGCCATGATAAGACCGATATCGCCGGAACCCAGGATGACGATTTTTTTGCCCGGAAGGTATCCTTCCATATTAACCATACGCTGTGCCGCACCAGCAGTAAATATACCTGCCGGACGATACCCCGGAATACGAATGGCACCGCGGGTACGTTCCCGGCAGCCCATCGTAAGGATAATCGTCTTGCCCTGGACTTTAATCAATCCCTTTTTCGGATTGACTGCAGTCACGCTTTTATCCGGGTTCACGCTGAGGACCATGGTATCGACAAGGATTTCCACTTCCGGTTTATCTTTGACCAGGTCATAACACCGCTGTGCATAACCGGGACCCGTCAATTCTTCTTTGAAGTGATGGAGACCGAAGCCGTTATGGATGCACTGTTGCAGAATGCCGCCCGCTTCACGGTCTCGTTCCAACACAAGGATCTTCTTAGCACCATTTTGCCAGGCGCTATATGCCGCAGATAAGCCTGCCGGGCCACCACCGACAATAATGATATCATACAGTTGTTCAGCCATTATGCCTTACCTCCGCTCTTTGTTTCTTTATCATAGAACATATAGGAATTACACATTTCTTTGCGTACTTTTGTTATCGGAATATGAAGTTCCCGGGATAATATCTGTGTGACACGAGGTCCGCAAAAACCACCCTGGCAACGGCCCATGCCGGCACGGGTACGGCGTTTGACGCCATCAATGGTTCGTGCTCCTACCGGGCGATGAATTGCATCGACGATTTCGCCTTCCGTAATCGTTTCGCAACGGCAAATGACACGGCCATATCGGGAATCCTTAGCAATAAGCGCTTTTTGATCCGCTTCAGGCAAGGTGCGGAAACATGGCTGTGCCGGACGTCCCGGTTTATAATCCGTTTTCCAGGAAGCGCCTGTTTCTTTGACGATAGGATCCACGAGGTATTTAGCAATAGCTGGTGCCGAAGTCAACCCTGGTGACTGAATACCGGCTGCCTGAATCAACCCCTTGGTCATCGCCGATGGCCCAAGGATGAAATCCCCTGTACTGGAAACAGCACGTACACCGGCAAATTCGGTAATTGTTGCCCCGACCGGAATATTCGGAACGAGACGGCGGGATTTGTCGAGGATGGTATCCATGCCCGGAATCGTAACAGCTGTATCATCTTTGCAAGCATCATCCATGTCCTGTGCATCTGGGCCGACAAAAACATTGCCATGCGTCGTCGGACATACCAAAATGCCTTTGCCTAATTTGGTCGGTGTCGGGAACATCGGTGTGTACACAAGATTCTTTTGAGCGGTCTTATCAAATAAAATATATTCGCCTTTACGGGGATGAATCTGGAATGAATCATCTCCGGCAAGTTTACTGATTTCATCAGCATGAACGCCGGCAGCATTAATAACATATTTTGTATGAATCGTACCCTGATTGGTTTCAACAGCTTGGACTGCACCGTTTTCTACAACGATATTCTTTACTTCGCATTCACGGATAACTTCCGCACCATTGATCACCGCATTTTCGGCAAAGGCACAAGCCATGCCAAATGGCCAGCAGATACCTGCTGTCGGTGCCCAAAGAGCCCCTTTAATATCTTTGCTGACGTTCGGTTCTTTATCACGAACCGCATCTCCGTCCCAAATTTCCAGACCGGGAACGCCGTTTTCTTCGCCTCGTTTTTTCAAGTCCTGTAATACTGCCATTTGTTCATCATCAATAGCAGCTACAAAAGAGCCGGACCAGCGGATATCCAAGTCCAATTGATCTTTTAAATCGTGATACATCGCATTTCCTTCTACGTTCATGCGAGCTTTCATACTGCCTTCCGGAGCATCGAATCCGGCATGAAGGATGGCACTGTTTGCTTTTGTCGTACCTGCTGCCAATTCCGGTTCTCTTTCTAATAATACCGCATGAAGATTATATTTCGCTAATTCATGCAGAACGGCTGTGCCCGTAATACCGCCGCCGATTACGACGACATCTGCCTGTTTAATCATTTTCACAACCTCTTTCTTTGTAGAATACCCATATCATTTTAGTTCATGAATTTATTATAATCTAGTATGAACATATTTGCAATATAATTTTACATTATTTCATATTAAACTTATATATAAAATAATCATGTAATGTGTGGCTTATATACTCATTTTTAATCTTAGAAATTTATTTCATATTTATTACACAATTTTGTAAAATTTCGTATAAAGAAAGGGCTCACTATATATGAGCCCTTTCCCCCGCACTGGATCGCGGAATCTAGAATACGTGCAAAGCCAGGGCCACTACATAGGCCACAAACGAGCCTGCCAACGGTCCGAATACGGGAACCCAGGCATAGGACCAATCAGAACCGCCCTTGCCGGCAATCGGCAAAATAGCGTGGGCAATACGAGGTCCCAAATCTCTGGCCGCGTTCATGGCATATCCTGTGGGCCCGCCAAAGCTCATGCCTAACGTCCAGACCAGTAAACCTACGATGTATGGTCCCATAGCCGGTTGTAATACACCGACTTGCTTAGAAAATACCATCCAGATGACGAACATCAGGAAGAACGTAGCAATACATTCGCATAAGAAGTTCAACGGATAGTTGCGGATAGCCGGGGCCGTGCAGAATATCCCCAGTTTTGCTGCTTTGTCTTCTGTTTCAGCCCAATGCGGCAGGTAGGCGAGCCAGACAATGGCTGCACCCACTATGGCGCCAAGGATTTGTGCCAGTGAAGTAGCAAAGAACTGTGGTACCGTATAAATGCCGATCAACATCTTGCCAAATGTAACTGAAGGATTCAGGTCCCCCTGCGGTGCTCCCAAGGTCGTCGCCGTAAAGACGCCGAACATAACTGCAAATCCCCATGCCGTGGTTATACAAATCCAGCCACCGCCCTGGCCTTTTGATTTATTTAACGTATTACAAGCGCAGACACCGCCCCCAAAGCCAATCATAACCAGCGTGCCCATAAACTCGCCCAATAAGTTGTCCATATATATCACTCTTTTTCCATAAATTTTGATTTTTTAAACACAGTCCAATTGTTGAGTACTTTTATTCTTCTACGTCATCGAGCCAGTGCATCGAATGTTTAACAGCTGCACGCCAGCCCTTATAATATTTAGCAGCCTTTTTCGGATCCATCTGCGGTTCAAACCGGTTCTGCAATTTCCAGCTCTTCTTCAATTCTTCTTTATTATCCCAGACACCTACAGCCAGTCCGGCAAGATATACCGCCCCGAGAGCTGTCGTTTCGATGACTTGCGGACGATCGACAGGAACACCCAGCAAATCTGCCTGGAACTGCATCAGCATATTATTGGCAACAGCACCGCCATCTACTTTGAGGGATGCCAGCGTAATACCGGAATCCGCTTCCATCGCGCCTAATACATCTTTTGTCTGATACGCCATGGAGTCCAGTGTCGCCCGGACGATATGGGATTTTTTCGTTCCTCTGGTAATACCGATAATCAACCCGCGCGCATTCATATCCCAGTACGGCGCACCCAAACCGACAAAAGCCGGCACTACATATACACCGTCAGAATCAGGAACCCGTTTTGCCACCCATTCGGAATCCGGTGCCGTATCAATCATGCGGATACCATCACGAAGCCACTGGATAGCCGAGCCGGCAACAAAAATAGATCCTTCCAACGCGTATTCAACTTTGCCATCAAGACCCCAGGCAATCGTCGTAACCAGACCATTCTTCGATACAATCGGTTTTGTACCCGTATTCATCAACATGAAACAGCCGGTCCCATATGTGTTTTTCGCCATGCCCGGTTCAAAGCAGTTCTGGCCGAATAACGCAGCCTGCTGATCACCGGCGATACCGGCGATTTTAACCGGAGCTCCTAAAATAGCCGGATCCGTATATCCGTATACTTCGCTAGAAGGACGTACTTCCGGAAGCATACTCTTAGGTACTGTCAAATATTTGAGCAGCTGATCATCCCAATGCAATTCTTTGATGTTGTACATCAACGTCCGGGATGCATTAGAATAATCGGTAACATGTACCTTGCCGCCAGTCAGTTTCCAGACCAGCCAGCAGTCAATCGTCCCAAAAAGGAGATCACCCTTTTCAGCCCGGGCCCTGGCACCTTCGACATTATCAAGGATCCATTTTACTTTGGTGCCAGAAAAATACGCATCGATGAGAAGACCCGTTTTTTCTTTGAATTCATCTACCAGCCCCTGTTTTTTCAGTCCTTCACAAATCGGGGCCGTCTGGCGGGACTGCCAGACAATGGCGTTATATACGGGACAACCTGTCTTTTTATCCCATACGACAGCCGTTTCACGTTGGTTGGTAATACCAATAGCCGACAAATCCGAGGCCAGGATTCCCGCCTGTTCCAACGCACCGTGCATGACATCGATCATCGTCTTCAGGATTTCATTCGCGTCATGTTCCACCCAGCCGGGATGGGGGAAATGCTGCGTAAATTCTTTTTGGCTGACTCCTAAAATGTGGGATTCATTGTCAAAAATGATTGCTCTGTTACTCGTTGTTCCTGCATCCAACGCCATGACATACTTCTTTTGCATAATGAATACGCTCCTTTCAACACATATATATCTTTTTTACCACAGTTGTTATGACAACTATGCATCTGCCTACATTATAGAACCGTGTGAATTTATTTGCAATATCATTTTTACATATTTTCAAAACAAGCATAGAAACAATAGTCGTTATGATATTTTGTAAATTATTTTATAAACATTTTTTCATGTTTCTTATTTGCCTATGTTCACGGCGGGATTATTATTAATTTTTTTAATTTTATTTATTACTATGTTTTAATATTTTATTAATTTATTTTGAACATGTTTTATATATTTATTTAAATATTAATTTTACAAAATTTCTTTTTATCATTTTTATCATTTCAAATTATTCCTGCCGCTTTATGTATAGCTAAATAGTACTCCTTTTTACTTGCAATTTTTAATCAAAAAATGAGATAATATTATTATCTCCAGATATATTCTGTATCTGTTGAACAATTGTAAACTATACCGTTAGGACTTGATACCATGCAAAGCACTTCAAAAGATAGATTGGCTATTACTGCCGTCAAATTATATTATCAATCAGGGTACAGCCAGAGCGACATCGCCAAGGAGCTTCGGTTATCCCGTCCTTCTATATCCCGATTGCTGCAATACGCCAAAGAGAAAGGCTATGTCCGCATTGAAATCTTCGATCCCATAGAAGATCAAAGTCAGTTATCTCAAAAAGTAGCGGCTGCCTATCATTTGAAAAATGTCTGCATCGCCAACGTCCCCATTGCCGATGAACAGGAAATCAAAAAATATATCGGCAAACGCGCTGCCCAATATCTGGAAGACATCGTCCAGGATGGGGATATCATCGGCGTCGGCTGGGGGACTACGATGCACTGTCTGTGTCATGCCCTGATTCATCATCCCCTGCAGGGCGCCCAAATCGTTCAATTAGAAGGCGGCATCACACTCTCTACAGGCGAAACGTATGCCAATGAAATATTGGAACGATTTGCTAAAAATTACGAAACCATTGCTCAATCGTTGCCGCTGCCGGTCTTATTTGACTCCAAGATCGTCAAGGATATGGTCTACAAAGACCGCCATGTCAAACGTGTCCTGGAGCTGGGACACAATGCGAACATCGCTTTATTCAGCGTCGGTACGGTCCGTGACAACGCCTTGTTCTTCCGTCTCGGCTATGCCGATCCCAATGAAAAAGATTATCTCAAATCTCATGCTGTCGGCGATATATGTTCCCGTTTTTTTGATAAGGACGGCAACATTTCCAGCAATGAAATCAATGACCGTACTGTCGGTATCGCCCTTGACAGTCTTCGCAACAAGGACTACAGCATTCTCCTCGCCGGCGGCGACGCCAAGATTGCCAGCATCCGGGCTGCATTAAAGGGCGGCTATGCCAATGTATTGGTAACTGATCACCTTACGGCACAAAAATTATTAGACAACAAAGAATAACTTTCTGACAAATATTTTCGTATCACAAAAAGGGGCTGTAACATAATAGCTCCAAAAAAAATTGGATCCAAAGAAATTTGGACCCAATTTTTTTCTATTTATAGCAAAAGAAGCCCCGAAAGGAGGCTTCTTCGCGGTATAATTGAATTATGCTAATAAAGCAATCAAACCATAAAAATTATATCAAATTTTATGGCACAAGGCAAATGGTTTTGCCACTGGATTATGGCATTTCTCTTGAACAG
>JALCDF010000044.1 GCA_022641375.1 Megasphaera sp.
CTTTGTTCAGGCGCTGCGCCGTGCCGGTCTTGCCGCAAAATTCATAGCCTTCTATTTTAGCATTCTGCCCGCCGCCAGACGAAATTTCTTCAGCCATATACTTGCTGATCGTATGGCTTGTTTCCGGGCTGACAGGCTGTCCTGCTTCCTGTGGTTCTGTCTTTTTATAAATAGAGCCGTCAGGATTATCGATTTCTTTGATTACAAACGGTTTCATCATATGGCCGCCATTTGCCAGTCCGCCAAACGCCTGGACCATCTGCAGCGGCGTGACCGCTATGCCCTGGCCGATAGCCATGACCGCCGTATCGACACGGCTCATATCGGCAGGATCAAAGAGAATGCCGGCTCCTTCACCAGGAAGTTCTATTCCCGTAGGCTGACCGAATCCATATTTTTTAGCATATTCCACCAACGTCGGACCGCCGGTGGTAAGACCCACCTTAGCCATCCCCGTATTGATAGAATACATGATGATCTGTTTTAACGTTACACTGCCCAGACCGCTGTCATCCCAGTTGTGGATGGTGCGGTCATCGACATCGATAGAACCGGCATCATGATATACCCGGTCAAGCGCCCATTTACCGGAATCCACTGCTGCCGATGCCATAATCGGCTTGAACGTCGAGCCCGGTTCATACAGATTGACGACAGCCCTGTTTTTATATTTCTCCGCATTCCCCTTCTCATAGTTGTTGGGATCAAAATTAGGCCGGCTGGCCATAGCCAGTATTTCACCAGTCTTGGGATTCATGATGATGATAGCTGCTCCGGTCGGATGGTTACGGGCCATGATGCCATCCAATCCTTTTTCGGCAACATATTGTATCGTTCCATCGATTGTCAGCCGTACCGACCGTTCTTTATCCGGTAATACGCGTTGCAATACTGAATCGAAAATAGGAATACTATTTTTATCCGTCGTAAGACGTAATTTTTGCACATCACCGCGGATTTCATCATCTAATACCATTTCAAGCCCATCAAGGCCCCGGTCATTATCACCGACAAAGCCGAGCAGCTGCGCTGCCATCGTTCCGTTCGGATAAAACCGCCGGCTTTCATCTACAAAACGAAGCCCCTTTAATTTTTCTTCTTTGATGAGTGCTTCCAGGCCTTCGTAGTTTTCATGATCCATGGTCCGGTCCAGCCAGACAAACGCCGTATCCCGTTCGAGCCGTTCCTGTATTTCCGGTTCCTTCATCCGCAAATACGGTGCCAGCAGCTTAGCCATTTCGGCTGGAGAACGATCCATCATGGTCGGATCCGCATACAGGGATTTGGACATTTCGCTGATAGCCAGGACACGGCCGTCCCGGTCGAGAATCGTTCCCCGCGGCGATTGGAGCTTGCGGTCTTCTTCCGTCTGATTGTCAGCACGCTGAGCCATAGCAGCCCCTCGAACCGTTTGGAGCCAAAAAACACGGATACAGATCAATGCGCAAAAAACAAATAATGCCATGACACAGATACTGATTCGCCTTCGTATTCTTCTGTATTGTCGTTTATCTTTATCTTCTATCATCCGGTTCGTCTCCATTGTGCCGCTTTAGCCACTTAGACGCTGCTTTTGCTAATATATCCGCGTCGTTCTGTAATTCTTTACTTTGTACCCGTTTCAGCAATACCGCCAGGCATGCACCGGTTTGGCGGCCGCATTGTTCAGGTATACGCCTGTCATAATGCAAATCTTTGGTACTTACCGGCATCTGACCGGCTGCCAGTTTCATATATTCGCCAAATGAATCCGTTCCCGTCGTATCGGCCTGCTCATGCCCGCAGCCAAGGATATCACCCCGGGCCACTTCTGTCGCCTGTTCCATGGCTTCGACGAGTTCCTCTGTCCGGCGGAAGGGACCTTCCAGCGCTTCCCGGCGCAGCCATTTCGTAACATCGCCTTCACCCGTATTGGCAAAATAGTGGAATTTCATATGGGTCTTGACGAGCCAGGCCACGCGTGCTGCAAAAGCCGGTGATTTACGCCAGCGCAGTAAGATTGCCCGGGATAGCTCCGCCCCTTTTTCATCATGTCCGTAGTCCGTATATCGTCCATCATGGATTCCCCGTATTCCCGGCATTCCCTTGGCAATATCATGGAAAAAAACAGCATACCGGATGGTCAGATCCGCCGGCGTATGGGCTACTGAAGCCAATGTATGGAACCAGGCATCAAAAAGATGAAACGGCCGGGACTGCGGCGTATCCGGTAAATGACTACATTCCGGCAAGATGGGAACAGCTGTATATTGCCCATTCTGTTTCTGCCGGCAGGAACATTCCGCCAATCCGGAACGGACAAGAATATCCAGTCCCTTGTACGCAGCCGGAGTCACCATCAGCGTATCTATCTCCCGGACTACCCGTTCCAGAGACAGTCCTTCTACCCGGGGAAACGCTTTAGGCATTGCCCGCAGTAATTCTTTTACCGGTTGGAAATCCAATTGACCGGCAAAACGGCAGGCCCGAAAAAGACGCAAAGCATCTTCATTGAAGCGCAATGCAGGGTCCCCGACTGTAACCAATCGTTTCTTACGCAAATCCTTTTGGCCGCCGGCATAATCATATATATGGCCATCCTGATCCATTGCCAGGGCATTTACGGTAAAATCCCGGCGCAGGACATCTTCCCGAAGAGTCTGGGCATACCACACCTTTTCCGGTCGATGACTGTCACTGCCATAGGCTTCGCCCCGAAAGGTCGTCGTTTCAATAGCCATTCCGTCGACAACGATGACCACCACCCCGAATCGTTCGCTCTGGATCTGCGCAGTATGCCATCCCTGCAGCGCCGCTACCGTACGGATTTCTTCAGGTCTGGCTGACGTCGTCACATCGTAATCATGAGGAGTACGACCCATGAGCATATCGCGGACAGCCCCGCCGACAATATAGGCTTCAAATCCCGCATCATGCAAGGCCGTCAAGACCTTGCGCACGATAAGCTCCATGAATGGCTCCTCCTAAAGACTTAGAAATTAATAATACACTAATGTATTATTATACCACGAAGATATGTTGTAGAAAAGATACAACAGGCTGTCTTCTTTACCAGCTGATTCTCCATTATACGCAGCTGTTGTTCCGGCTCCGCATATGCTATACTTATGCTAAATATATATTAGGAGGCTGAAATGTGATGGACACGGGATTGATACATATTTACTGCGGCGACGGCAAGGGGAAAACAACAGCGGCTCTGGGACTGGCCATACGCTGTGCCGGCCGGGGCGGCCGCATCATCTTTGCACAATTTTTAAAAAATCGCGACACGGGAGAGCTCTATTCTTTGGCAAAATTCGACAATATTAAAATCATCCGCAGTACCGGGCTGATGAAATTCACATTTCAAATGACGGCATCAGAATTGGCCAAGACCCGGGACGCACAGATACAATTATTTCATCGCATCGCTGAGCAATGCCATATAGATCAGCCGGATATGATCGTCCTCGACGAAATTATCGGTACCATCGGCTTGGGGCTGCTGCCGGAACATGAAGTCATTTCCTTTCTCCAAAACAAACCGCGGAATCTGGAAGTCATCATGACCGGCCGCAATCCGTCCCAACCCCTGATAGACACTGCCGACTATGTTTCTGAAATCATCAAAAGAAAGCATCCATTTGACAGGGGAATTGGTGCCCGCATAGGAATCGAAGAATAACATACAGAGAGGGGTATATCATCATGAATGAATCTATTTGGAAAAATGTACTGGCTGAAAAGGAAGAATTAGTCGCCATTCGGCGGCATTGTCATGAATATCCGGAATTATCCTGTCAGGAATTCCAGACTATCGCTTATATCGAGGGGAAATTGGATGAATACGGTATTGCGCACCGCTATATCGACAAGGGCGGCATCATCGCCTGGATAGACGGGAAAAAAGGCCCCGGCAAGACCTTGCTCATCCGGGCTGATATCGACGGCCTGCCTATCGTAGAAAAAGATACGAATCTGTCAGCCAAACGGGTCTGCTGTTCCTTACATCAGGGAGTCATGCATGCCTGCGGCCACGATGGCCATATCGCCATGGCCCTGACTGCCGCTAAGATCCTGAATCAACAAAAAGACACCTGGCCCGGTACGGTCGTCTTCATGTTTGAACAAGGGGAAGAACAATCGGGACCGCTGGAATATTTACTCCGCTATCTGGAAGAAGACAGTCCCTGGCATATTGACGCCTGTTATGCTACCCATGTACGCTGGGATATCCCGACAGGAAAAATAGCCATCTGTCATGAAGCTCCCATGGCCGGCGGTTTTGGTTTTTCCATCCGCATCAACGGCCATGGCGGTCACGGGTCACGGCCGGATCTGGCCCAAAGCCCTATCGACTGTTTCCACGAGTTCTACAGCAATCTGCAGGGACTGCGCATGCGCACGGTACCGCCTATGGAAGGCCTGACTATTTCCATCGGTACCATTCACAGCGGTGATGTCCTCAATGTCATTCCCAACACCCTGACCTTCTCCGGCACAAGCCGTTTTTTCAGTTACGAAAAAGCAGGCAAACGGTTCTATGAAGAATTTCTTCATCTTCTCCGTCATGCCTGCCAAATGTATGATTGTACCTATGATATCCTGCACATGCCCAAACCGCTCTATGAAGTACAAAACAATCCCGCCTGTGTAACCCTGGCGGAACAAGCGGTACAGCACTATATCGGCCCGGACGCCCTGACGACCTGTACGCCCTGGATGGCTTCAGAAACGTTTGCCCTGACCGCCCGCCTCTATCCCGGCGTCCTGACTTTTACCGGCATCGCTAACAGCGCCAAAGGCTGCGGCGGCAACCATCATACACCGGAATTCGATCTCGATGAAGACGGCCTGACCTACGGAGCCGCTGCCTGCCTGGGATTCGCTATAGATTTCCTGACTAAATCCGTCGCTATTCCTTTCCAAAAGACAACCGAACCATTACATGAACTGGTACAACGAAATATTTAAGAAACAGCTTGCCCGTCTCATTCCTGATTGCGATGAGATGGATAGATCATCATATAAAACGTGGCGAGAGCACCTATTTCGCCGATAACCATGATGCATCCCATGGGAACAGCAGTATAACTGCCGGCAATACCGACGATAGGTGCCATGACCGCACCGGAAATCATCGAAAAGAAGCCGATAAGAGCCGAAGCACTGCCAGCATTCCTCCCTTGCGACTGCATGGCCATAGAAAAGCTGCTCGTACTCATAGCTGCCAACGTTGCCACCGTAAAAAACAGGACGACGATGATGAACGGCAGCGGCAAATCAATAAGGAAGGCTGCCAGTAATATGATGCTGCCGATGCTGGCAATCCATAACGAGGACCGCAATGTTTTCCAGTCGGCTATGCTGCCGGCCAACCGCCCGGTAAGGGCACCACTGATCATGAGACCAATCCCGTTGATACCGAAGATAAGGCTGAATCCTTGCGGTGAAACTCCGTAAATATTTTGAAATACAAAGGATGAACCGGAAATATATCCAAAAAAAGCGGCAAAAGCAAAACACTGCATGATGCAGTGACCCATAAAATATTTCTGACCGAAAAGACTGGAAAATCCACTCATACCCGCCAGGATGCCCCCGGGAACACGCCGCCGTACCGGCAGGGTTTCATTCATGATAACCGCACCGGCCGTCAAACCCACACCGACAATGACCAACAGGACAAATACGCCTTCCCACGGTGCAAATCGCAAAATCTGACCGCCGATGACCGGTGATAAAATAGGTGCGATGCCGTTAACCATCATCAGCATCGAAAAGAACCGTGTCAGCGCCGGGCCTTTACAAACATCCCGGGCAACGGCTCTGGCAATAACGATACCGGTACCACCGGCAAAGCCCTGTATAAACCGGAACAGCAAGAATATTTCTATATTAGGAGAGGCAATACAAACTACTGTCGCCAGGGTAAACACCGTCATCCCTATGATCAGGGGACGCCGCCGGCCATTTTCATCACTGAGCGGACCGGCAATGATCTGTCCCACGGCCATACCGGCCATCGATGCCGTCAGTGTCAGCTGGACCATAGACGGCGTCACATGGAAGGACTCCGTCATTTCCGGTAAGGCCGGCAGATACATATCTGTCGATAAAGGCGCTAATGCCGCCAGCATCCCCAGAAATATAGTTAAAAGAAGCATCATACGTTGACGCTGTATCATAAATTTTTATCTCCTCTCAAAACCGTCGGTATTTCTGCCAAAGACCGACAGCACCGCCATGCCAACGCCTGAATATCCGGTGAAATGTCAATCATGTCACGGATCCAGACGGCAGGAATATGCGCTGCATGCGCCGCCAAAATACCATTTTCCGAATCTTCCAGTACCAGGGCAGCAGCGGGATCCACCTGTGCCTTATGGCACACGGTGAGAAATATATCCGGAGCCGGTTTGCCCCGGGCTATTTCCTCCCCGCTTTGGACAATCGTATACGCTGTTGTCAAATCTTGTTTAGCCAACAGATATGCAATGAAAGACTGCGGCGATGACGAGGCCACAGCACACGGCACAGCATATTCTCTGGCAAAGGCCAGACATTCTTTCAGGCCGGATTTCATCGGTATATCATGATTCCTGTAGTATTCCAACTGATAGGCCACTTTTTCCCGGGCAATTTGTTCATATGGAAAATCCGGTCCGAACACATGCGTAAAAAGAGACACGGCCGTATGATTATCCTGTCCCAGGATTTTACAGAAATCTTCTTGTAAAAAATGATAGCCATATTTTTGGCAGATCGTTTTCCAACACATATACGACACCGGTTCTGTATCAAACATCGTCCCATCCATATCAAAAATAAATAATGATGGTATCCTCATCATATACCTCCTTGTATTCATTCGTCATATCATTAATAAATCGGTATATCTATTATATAAGAAAAAAACATAATTACAAGATTTCGCCCATATATATAGCGTATACTACTTATGCACAATTAGATTAGGTTCGTGCACACTGCCGGTAACAGAACTGCTGCCTTACATTTCAAGGATATGCTGCTGGTAACTCTTGATACGCCGTGGTATAATCATAACAAAACTTTTGAAACAGGTGATTCCCATGATTGAACGCATTATTCGTTCATGCGTCAAAGATTATGAAAATACAACGAACAAAACGGTTCGCGAACAATACAGTATTGTCGGCGGCATCATCGGCATTATTTGCAATTTATTCCTTTTTGTTGCCAAATTCATCGTCGGGATGCTCTCAAACAGTGTCGCTATCCTGTCCGATGCCTTCAACAACCTGACCGATATGGGCTCCTCGATCATTTCCATCATCGGAGCTAAATTGAGCAACCGCCCGCCGGATAAGGACCATCCCTTCGGCTATGGCCGCTTTGAATATCTGGCAACCCTTACGATTGCTATTATTATTCTCATCGTCGGCTACAAATTATGTGAAACATCTGTCGATAAATTTTTCCATCCGGAAGAACTGGAATTTTCCTTGTGGACAATCGTCATTCTCCTGGGATCCATGGCTGTAAAATACTGGATGTGTCTGTATAACCGCTATATTGCCAAGAAAATCGATTCCAGTGTCAATGAAGCGACCGCATCAGACAGCCTCAATGACGTCATCGCCACCGCCGGAGTCCTGGCCGCCACCTTTGCCCAGCAATTCACGACTCTCCCCGTCGATGCTGCTGCCGGCACGGCTATTGGCCTCATGATCATGTATGCCGGGTATGGCATCGCCAAGGATATCATCAACATCCTATTGGGCAAGGCCCCTTCTCAGGAATTAATCGATGAAATCGTCCAATGTGCTTTACATTGCCAATACGTAGTAGGTATCCATGATATCCATATCCATGATTACGGCCCGGGACGAATTTTTGCTTCCTTTCATGCCGAAGTACCCGATACATCGGATGTCGTAGAAGTCCACGCAGCATTGGATGTGCTGGAAGACGAACTATATGAAAAATTCCAGATGGAAGTCAATATCCACATGGACCCCTTATGCACCAATCAAAAGATCATCGATCATATCCGTCACGTCCTGGATGGCATCATCCAACAAAATTATCCGCAGTATCATACATCCCATCTCCGCATCACGGCAGGACAGCTGCGGCTCAATGTCATTTGTGATATTCATATCCCGCCGGCTGAATATTCTGAAGAGAATATAATCAAGATCCGCAAAAAAATCAATGCCGCCATGCAGCAATACGATAATACGTATCGTGTCGTACTGGCAAAAATCATGCCGGATCATCCGTAAGATATCTCTCTCCCGCAGGAAAAAACCTATATACATCTATCTGCATATGACCTAAAAATAACAGCAACAGGAATATCCTCATTCCCATTGCTGTTATTTTTAATATTATTTTACGATGATCGATCCCGGTTCTAACAATGATTCCAACTGCTGACGTAATTCATCATCCGTCTGGACCCAGTATTGTTCATTCGTAAGAATCGTCCGCCGGCTGCCCATCAGATGAAAATAGACTCGTACCGGACCATGATGCTGGGCCAGCACCTTGGCAATCGTCGTACTCAAATCGGTTTGTTCCAAATGAGCGGGTATCTTGATGAACATCTTTGTCCCCATGCCGGGATGCCACAACGCCCCCATATGCCGGGCCGCAGACGGTGAAACCACGGTCTGCCCCTGGCCGGCATTATCCAAGGGTTGTATATCCTCGGCCAGGATTTGAATGCTTTCATCGTTAATATCAGCACGGCCACGGATACAGACCGCCATGTCAATGGCAATCGCATTCATACATTTCCCATATGTTTTAGGAAAGACTACAACGGTCACTTCGTGCGTATAGTCTTCTACCGAAATAATAGCCATCTGTTCATTTCGTTTCGTCATGACCTGCCGTTTGGCCGTAATGAGACCACCGATATTCATCATTTTCCCATCATACCCGGTATTATCTTCACCATACAGGACAGATATAGGCGTAACCTTTTTCATCGCTTCTTTAAACGCATTGAGGGGATGGCCGCTGAAATAAAATCCATCATATTCCTTTTCCATGGCCAGGCGCATTTCGATAGGATATTCCGGTACATCCGGATAGGTGAGATCGGCCACTGCCTCTTCTGCATCATCCTCAAATAACCCCATCTGCCCGGACGCATCATCTTTCTGATTCAGCGCCCCCAGGGACATGGCCTGATCGACGACAGCAATGAGCTGACTGCGGTATTTTCCAAAAGAATCCATAGCACCGCATTTGATAAGGCTTTCAACAGCCCGGCGATTCACGATATGATAGTCGACGCGGCTGCAGAAATCTCCCAGATTCTTGAACGGTCCGTCTTTTTCCCGTGCTTTCAGGATGGCTTCAATGGCATTATCCCCTACGCTCTTTACACCAGCCAATCCAAACCGGATATCACCGTTTTGAACCGAAAAGACAGCGATACTGGCATTGACATCCGGCGACAGTACCTTGACACCGTGACGCCGGCATTCGGCAACATAATAACTGATCTTAGTCATATCATTCATCATGCTGGTCATGGTTGCCGCCATGAATTCCGGTCGATAATGGGCCTTCAGATATGCCGTCTGCCAGGCAATATATGCATAGGCTGCCGAATGGGACTTATTAAAGCCATAGCCGGCAAAATATACCATGAGTTCAAAAACTTTTTTGGCAATGTCATCGGGGATATTGTTTTTTCGCGTCCCTGCCAGGAAATTTTCCTGTTGGGCTTTCAAAATAGATTCCTTCTTTTTCCCCATGGCCCGGCGCAGTAAATCAGCCTGTCCCAGCGTAAAACCGCCCATGACCGACGCAATCTGCATGACCTGTTCCTGATACAGGATGACGCCATACGTATCCTTCAGGATGGGTTCCAGCAGGGGATGCAGATAGGTGATTTTCTTCTCCCCATGACTGCCCTTTATGAAATCATCGACCATGCCGCTCCCTAACGGGCCCGGCCGATACAATGCAACCAGCGGGATCATATCTTCAAAATGATGCGGGGCCAGTTCCTTGACAAGATTGGTGATTCCCGATGATTCCATCTGGAACACCCCGGCTGTATCCCCTTCGGTAAGCAGTTTACAGGTATCGGGGTCATCCAACGGAATGGCATTGATATCCAAATGTACGTTGTAATCCATCTGGATCAGCTTGATGGCATCCCCGATGACCGTCAATGTCCGCAGCCCCAGAAAGTCCATCTTCAACAGGCCCAGTTCTTCAACCAGGTCTTTTTCATACTGTGTCGTCAGATACCCTTCTTTAGAATACTGCATGGGAACGTAGTCATCGACGGGCGCCGCTGAAATAACGACGCCGGCAGCATGGGTGGACGAATGACGCGGCAACCCTTCCAGCCGTTTACCAAAATCGACCCATCGATGTACCGTATCATTGGTTTCATATTCATTGCGGAATTCCTTACTGATTTTGAGTGCCTTATCGAGCGTGATACCCAATTCGTTAGGCACCATCTTGACAATACGGTTCACTTCCCCCAGGGGAATATCCAGGACACGGCCGACATCCCGCAGGACAGCCTTAGCTGCCAGGGTACCAAAGGTGATGATCTGCGCTACATGGTCCTTACCATACTTACGGGTTACGTAATCAATGACCTTACCGCGGTTTTCATAACAGAAATCCATATCGATATCCGGCATGGTAACCCGTTCCGGATTAAGGAATCGTTCAAAGAGCAGGTCATACTTCAGCGGATCCAATCCCGTAATCCCCAACAGATAGGCCACAACCGATCCGGCTGCCGACCCACGGCCCGGTCCTACGGGAATCTGATGATCCCGGGCATATTTCACATAATCCCATACAATCAGGAAATAGGATGGAAAACCCATCTTATTGATGATTCCCAATTCGTAATCCAACCGTTTCCGCACTTCCTGCGTAACCGGCTGATACCGCTTCGTAAGAGCTGCTTCACAGAGCTTTCGCAGGTAGGATTCATCCGTTTCCCCTGCGGGTACCGGAAATTGAGGCAAATGACGTTCGTCAAAGGAAATTTCCACGTTACATTTATCGGCGATCTCCAATGTCGTGTCCAATGCCTCCGGCATATCCGGAAAGAGCGCCGCCATTTCATCGCCGCTCTTCATATAGAATTCATCGTTCGTAAACCGAAAATGAGACGGATCATCGAGGGAACTGCCTGTAGAGATGCAAAGTTTGACTTCCTGTGCTGCCGCATCGGATTTTTCAATGTAATGGTAGTCATTCGTTGCTACCAATTTCAACCCATATTGACTGCTCCATCGTTTGAATACTTCACGGACTATTTTTTCTTCGGGCAGTCCATGGTTTTGTACTTCTAAATAGAAATCGTCTTTACCAAAAATACGGACCAACTGTTTTAAATCCCGCAGGGCCCCTTCTTCATTATGATTCAATATATCCTGTTGGATATGTCCTTCAATACAGGCGCTCATGGCAATCAGGCCTTCATGATACTGTTCCAGTAGGTCATAATCTACTCTGGGCTTATGATAGTTGTTCTCCCCATCCACAAAGCCTTTAGAAACGATTTTGACAAGGTTATGATATCCCTGGATGTCTTTGGCCAATAAAATCAAATGGCATAATCGTTCCTTCGATTTCTGCTCAAAACGGCTGCCTCTGGTCATGTATATTTCACACCCCAGAATCGGTTTGATTCCCTGGGCTTTTGCTTCTTTATATAAATATATGACGCCATACATATTACCATGGTCCGTAATAGCCACTGCCGGCATATTCATTTTTTTAGCCTGGGCTACCATATCCGGAATACGGCATAAACCATCAAAAAGGCTGTATTGCGTATGAACATGTAAGTGAACGAATGATCGCATAACTTCTGGCTCTCCCTTTTAAAAGCAGCTCATAGCAAAAATGCTATGAGCTGCTGATTCTCTTTACATATTAACTAAAGTCCTTGGCAACGATTTTGACATCCCATTCTTTATCGACCTGTTTATATGTTACGATAGCCGTAAACGAGTGCAAGTCCCGAATCCACGTCCAATTACGGTCTTCGACATTCCCTGAATCCAGATTCTTGGAAAAAGAGAACATCACCGTATCCTTAGGTGTCAGGACATACCCGACAGAAAAACCTTTCTGACGGGGATTATCAATCGTATCAAAATGATAGGGTGTATAGCCGCTCTGGTTATGTTTCTTATACCAGAAGCTGGTCCACATCCGGTCATTAATCCCCTGGTTCAGTATGACGCCGGTATACGGATCACGGCGCTGGACATCATATGCTGAATACCAGTCCTGACGATACCCTGCAAAGAATCGTACATTCGCTTTAGTCCATAATGGAATCGGCGTATGCGTAATTTCAGTCCGATAGCCTTTATGGACACCTGTCTTACGGTTATCTTCAGCCCAACGGCCCCAATTGGCACGGCTGTCTACATAAATGCCACTGCTGCCGAAATTAATACGCGGCGCATAATATTCGAGTTCCGGCCATTTGGTTGCCCAGATATGGTCGTCGTTATCAGTACTTTCTTCTTTACTGTACCCAAATTTAAACTGACCTATTGAAGTGTCTTTTTCCAATTTGACTGACGGTTTAAAACCGCTCTTAGAATGTGCTTCATAGGCAACATTTAAATTCATGTCTCCCTTTTTATTCATCGGGAATTCAGCACGGCCGCGAACACCGATACCGTTGCTGTTACTGTATGTCGGCCGCGGCATAAGGGTATATATCCAGTTTCTATTCTTATTTACATTATCCAGCCGGCCTTCATAATGACCATATGTGAAAAGGCAGATATGTTTAAACCATAGTGCCGTATTTTCAGATGTCCATTTTTCACCGGGATAAATATGGATATCATCACCGGTCAAATAATAGTCCGGCGTCTTTGCTACTGCATGAGGCGTCGTAATAAGACCATGTTTCACATACCCGCTGCCATCATACATTTCCGCACCGGTGCCGCGGACATAGGTCGTCGGATCCATGAATCCTTCAATCGTCCGCATGACGGCACCCTGATTTTTACCATTATACGTAACATCTGTTCCTACCAAGGTGCTGTCGCTGGTAATATATACTGCCGGACCGGGTGTATGGTATACCTGGGTCTTCGTATTGCCTTCCATAGACCCTGTATGCATCTCTTCCATGCCTTGCTGCATATCGACATTACCACGAACTTTAAGATACCCATCAGCGCCGCGGACAAGCACTGAATCCGCTGTCACGTGGACCGGCTGTGCCGGCAGCACAACATCATGGGCCTGTGATGCTGTATCCAGATTAACCGGAATAATATGATTTTGTTTCGTAACGGGAACCGGCATGGTCTGATTCGTATTTTTTTGCTCCAATGGTTCTCCATTGACCGCAATATTATCAGCAGCAAATGCCGTCAAAGATAAGGGGAGGAGAGCCGCTAAAATAGAAGCCGCCCATTTTTTATTCATTTACGTCACCTTTTGTATTATTTTCAGGAGTAATAGTTACTACTGTTTCAGGTTCTCCTGAACCGTGATCTTCCAAATTAACCGGTGTCACTGCTCCGGAAGCAGCTGCCTGAGGAACGACACCACTGCCGGTTCCATACGCTGCATCCGTCGCCGGTACGGCTACGCCGCTGGCTGCCCGATTCGCCGAAACCATGTTGGGGTCAGCAGCCGTCGTCTGTTTAAAGCCGACAACTTCCGTATCCGTTTTCGTTTCGGCATACATTTCTGTACCTGCCGGAAAATCAACATTATTTCCGTTTACAAAAAGCCCGCCAACCAGACCTACCGGACCGAGAATGATTGCTCCGGCTGCGGAAGCACCGACCGCACCGGCCGTACGCTTATATTCTTCCTTGGTTTTTTCACCGATAGTCAATGCTACCGGCGTATTATCAGATGCCCGGATGGTATCGTACGTGATTTCAATTTTGCCGTCACGACCGAAATGACCGGCTTTACGGGCCCTGGTGATAGTAGCATCCGTTTCCATGCCAGCGGGAATTACGACAACCCCATCTACGACGACATCTTCAGCAACGGTAAACCGGGCTGTATCGCCTTTGTTAACGGTCTTAGAATTGAGTTCATCAAGATTTTTCATCGTTACAATTGTCGCAGCCGGAATCGTAACCGTTTGAGAAATATATTTTTTATTTCCCAATAAATTACTCCGCAACGAATGGATGCGCCCTGCCAGGGATCCTGTAGACGCTTTGCCATTCAGTCCTTCTTCCAATGCTGCTACCCGTGTCAGGAGCGGTTCTTCCGTAATCCTTCCGGAATACTGCCACTGCATCAGATTCACGGTTGCTAACAACGATAAATCAGATCCCGTATTACCATATACATCCGTATATATTTGGTCCGTCTGATTCTGTACGCTGCCGGAAACGGTATCCTGGCCATTGATTACTGTATCCAGGGCATCGATTCGATCATTCAGGGCACCACTCTGACTACTGCCATACACTGTCGTTTCAACCTTTTCTGCTTTCTCTAAAATTGTATAATCATCTGCACTGACACCCATAACACCACATAAAGCCACTACAGTCAATACACACGCTAATTTCTTTTTCCACATGCTGTAAACCCTCCATCCCTATCCTTATTTTACATCATATGCATACACCGATACTTATCTATCATTATATATAACCAAGGAATAAAAAGCAATATGACATTACAAATGTATCAAATAACGA
>JALCDF010000045.1 GCA_022641375.1 Megasphaera sp.
GCTGCGAAATCCCATTTGGCATCAGGGTCGAAATCCAGCGGATGCAATGCTGCCAATGCAGCTGCGCTGGCACCGACACGATCCATACGATTATCCAGATTATCAACTTTATTTCCCAAATCATTGACTCTATTATCTATATTCGTAACCGTATTGGAAATATCACCGATATTCTGATTGGCAACAGCATACACCTGTTTCAACTGCGCTACATTGACAGCGTCCGTGTCTTCGCTCCCACCAGCTACGCCCGTAATCTGCCGGGTATATCCTTTTGTATTGTCCCCTACCGATACAGCTCCGAGTGTTGATTTTTCGTTGGTTAAGTATGCTGCTGTGCCGGCATTTCGATTCGCATTAGAAAAAGCGCCTACAGCTACGCCACCGTTGCTTGATGCTTTACTGAATGCTCCGACAGCCGTACTATTGTTTTCCGTTGCTTGACTACTTGTTCCAAGAGCTGTAGCCTGTGCCTTCGTCGCATAAGCATAACCGCCAAAAGCGCTGGGATTATCAGCTTCTGCATGTGCATATGCACCATCTACTGTACTGAATCTCCCCTATGCTTGAGACATCGTGCCGGTTGCCGTCGATTCTTCACCCCATGCGTAAGCCTGTTGACCAAATGCACTCGCATCCTGTTTCGTAGCTTGTGAAAAACCACCAACAGCAGTCGTAAACTTAGCCTGTGCTTTTGACTGAGCCCCTATAGCTATGGCATTGGCATAGTCCTGTTCTCCTACTTGATCATCTGGATCCTTAGGATTTCCCGCTACGGCCCCATCCCCAATTGCAATAGAATCCGACCCTGCTGATTCATTACCAATACCTATTGCTACCGATTGATTCCCGGACGCCTTATCATTACTACCAAATGCTGTTCCAGAATCTGATGCCGTAGTATTATTACCATAGGTAGTTGAATTGACGCTTACACCTGGTGCCGCAGCTGCAGACATTGTTCCCAATGCTGAAATGACAAGTACTGCTAACAATTTCTTGTTTTTCATAATACATTCTCCTCTTAAATACATACACTTTCTACATTTATGAATTCAGAAATCAGTTATATTTTTGATTATCGTAGATATTATATGTTGTCCGCATTCTTAACATGTATTTGCTAAGATTTTGTCCGTCCCATCACTTTCTTTCCCTACACGCATACATTATTCAATATATCTATGCATCTCCATATAATTGAAACTAAGTTTATATAATACTTACTTAATATTGTATTATATAAACTTATTTATTATACTGCGTCGTATAAAAAATGTCCATATATGTCAAAGTCAGGTTAAGATAGCCAATTCTATTCGTTGTTGGTTCTTATAAAGGCGGTTGTTAAAAAAAATTCGTTGTTTGTTGTTGGTTCTTATAAAGACGGTTGTTGGGAAAATCTGTTTTGCTTTCCTAACAACTAAGAACCGAACTTCTAACAACAAACAACTGCCTTCCGTTCTAACAACTACTCTCATCTGAACGGACAGGAGAATGGGCAGCGCCCCCCTCCTTCTTGGCTATTATGATTCCGTTCATTTGTATTGCCGGATAATGAATCAACATAAATGGCCCATATAAAAAGCAGCCTCGCGTATATGCGTAAGGCTGCTTTCTTTATATGGACCACCGGACTGATTTACAGCAATTCCCAAATAAACGTCGCTGTATCCTTGACATGTATATCGTCCGGACAAATATCCGGCATATTCATATCTGTATGGATACCCGATTCATGCATAAAAGAATATTCCGTATCTGAAAAAACACTGATTTCTCCCCAGTCATAGTCTATACTCAACAATTTTCCCAATGTGGCTCCAGATGCCTTCGTCAATATTTCCGCCTTTCGTTTGGCATTGGCAGCTGCGTCCTGGAGTAGTTTCTCACTGACGGCGGTGCTATCCCTGACCGTAAACTCAACATCGATTTTAGGATGGGACGCTAATTTAGAAAACATGCTCAGCGTCTTAGACAACACCTGCCTGTCAAAATCAAAAGAAATCTTCAACGCTTGTTGACAAATATATCCTTTAAATACATTCCTATAATGCCTATTGCTATCTTGTACTTCATCATAGCTTGTATTGATGGTGAACTCCGTTGTTTTCAATACGGTTTTGTCAAACCCTGCTTCCCGTACTTTTTCATTGACTTCTTCCAGCTTCATTGAAGCTGTTTCTATCGTTTTTTCATAGTCTTTATCACTTGTTTGCAACATCATGGTGATTTCTACATAATCCGGACGCTGTGAAACTTTACCGATTCCTTTTACTGTGATCATTCTGCCCATAGAACATGCCTCCTTGATTGGCCTATAGATAAGTTAATCTTATTGTTATATCAATAAGATTTGTTTTACTTATCTGCTTTCGAATGGTATGATATGTTCAAGAAAACAAAGTACTAACAGTTACCACTTGTTGCCCTTATTATATCACATTTATCACAGGTTCTGTTAGCCACTTTGTATACATACAAAGGAGGTTATCATTATGAAAAACATGTTTACTACATTAGGTGTCCTGGCTGTTATGATTTCGTTCGTTTGTATCGCAGGATAAAAATAACACAACATACATCGCCCAGAACAAAGAGGACTGCCGCATGCGGCAGTCCTCCTTGGTTGTTGGTTGTTAGAAAATGTTGGTTGTTGGTTGTTAGTTGTTGGTTGTTGGTTCTTCGAAGAGCGGTTGTTGAAAAATTTTTTTTTTAACAACCAAGAACCGATTTTCTAACAACGAACAACTAATTTTCTCTCCTGCAATTGCTGTCCACCTCTATCTTTCCTGGGAAAACGGTTTCTAACAACGAATAACTGCTCCTATCCGATGGGCCGATTCCCGTCAATGCCTCCGATATTTGACATTTTTCCAGATTTCAGTATCATATACGTAGAGGTGATATCTATGAAATATAACATACGTAAAATTCTCCTGCTCGGTCTGACCCTGTCGCTGACAGCAAGTCTGGCCCTGGCTGCCAGCCCGGCTGACAAAACATCCTCAGCCCGGTACAGTTCTTCCTCGTCAACCAGCTTTTACAGTTTCTCAGAAGGAACCGGCAGCCAAAATATGACGTTTCATCAGGTCATCCATGACAGCGATGGACAACACACGTCCGGCATGGCATCCTTTGCCTCTTCTGACAACAAGGACAGTACTTTTGCCATGACCTTTTCTCAGCAGTCGACCAGCGGTGATATGACTGGCAGTGCTAACACCACCCTTACGCTGACCATCAAGGACCATGCGACCTGGAACGGTGCCATGAATGCCGATCAAAAGGCGAAAGCAGCACATCTCTCCATCGATAAAACATCTGTCTGGGAAGTCACTGGCGATTCGTACCTGACAACACTCCGGGATACGGATCCCTCCCTCAAAAACATCCACAGCAACGGCCACAACATCTACTACCAGCCCCTGGAAAAAGACAGCCAATGGCTGGCCGATAAGACCTATATGTTGGTAGGCGGCGGACAGCTCATCCCCGTCAAAGGATAACATTTTACATCATGGAGCGTTCATTTCCCACAAGGAACTAATCAATTAAAATCGGTTGTCCGTTGTTGGTGTTATATCACCAACAACGGACAACCGATTTTTTAGGTCTGCGTACATCCACTACTCCCACTGTGTTGCCAACAGGAAGTCACGGATATTTTTATGCTTGATACCTTCGCGGCTCATGTCAAATTCATCCATGGAAACCACATATTTCGGATAGTTATCACGAATAGCGGCATAAACACCGAATTCACGATTCACCGTTTCAGGCGCAGCCAGCAGATAGGTCACCTGTACGTAAATCTTCTGATCCTGACGGGCAGCCACAAAATCAACTTCTTTAGTGCCATATTTGCCGACCGTGACCGTATAACCACGACGGATGAGTTCCAGATAGACAATGTTCTCCAGTATCCGATTGATGTCGCGCATGTTGCCACCGATGACAGCCTCACGAATACCGTGATCGGCAAGATAATACTTTTCCTGCACGCTCAGTATCTTCTTGCCTGCAAGGTCCTGCCGCTTCACCGGATAGAACAGGAACGCATCGGTACCTGCACGCAGATAGTTCAGAACCGTTTCCGGGGCGACGTTTCGCCCTTCATTCTTCAAATATTTGGAAATTGTCGTAGCCGAAAAGGTATTACCGATATTCTCAGTAACATAGGCCAGAATCCGTTCCAACAAATCCACATCGCGGATATTATTACGCTTGATGATATCTTTGAGTTCCACGGAGTTATAGAGATCCTGCAGATAGCGTTGCGATGCATCTTCATCATATCGGAGCATCCCCAGGTAGGGCATGCCCCCCAGTTTTAGATACTGCCGAAAACAATCAGCTGTTGAAGTCTCCGGCAGCTGTTCATGATACATCATCATGAATTCCGCAAAGGAAAACGGATATATAACAAATTCTACATACCGCCCAGCCAGATAGGTCGCCAATTCCCCCGACAGCAGCTTCGCATTCGAACCGGTGATATAGATATCACAATCCAGTTCGACCCGAAATGAATTGATGGCCTTCTCCCATTGCGTTACCTCCTGAATCTCATCAAAAAACAGGTACACTTTCCCTTTCATCTGACGAGCCCGCTTCAGGATTTCCTCATGCAACGTTTCTGCCGTGCAAAGATGCGCATTAGACATCGCTTCAAAATTATAGGACAGCATCTGCTCTGGGACAATACCCTGCGCCTGTAATTCCTGTTTAATGAGTTCCAACATCATCGATTTACCACAACGCCGAATTCCTGTCAGGATTTTGACCAGTTCCTGCCCCATAAACGGGCGAATTCGTTTCATATATAATTCACGTTTTATCATGAATATCACCATCCATAAGATATAACTATTATATTTATTATGTATTAATATTTTATCAGTTATATCTTTCAAAGTCAATTTATTCCCCACATCCTATAGCCTTCGCTCCCATCTGTAACATCTCCCCGATAAGAACGCCCGTCTACAATCAACTATCAATCGTACGTTTCCGTACTCTCCATCAAAAAAACAACCGCCAATACAGTGTTCAGGCTGTATGGCGGTTTTATTTATCCTATTCCCATTCAATTCAATAGAAAATTTACCCTAAATAGCATATCAATATTTTTCCATTGAAGTATGAAAATATTCTATTTACTCAAAATATCAAACCAATTTTCGGGAAATGCAATGTGATATAATTCAATCTCTTCAGCATACATTTTAAACAACTTTTCTAACCGCAAAACGATCTCATCATCCCATGTATTCTTAGATGGATACAGTGCCTTAATGACAAGCATGGCTCCCCATAACCGCCGTTTTCCGCTTTCAGGAATATCCAACCCTGCCGGAATTGCCGGAAAAATTCGATAATATAATCTTCCATAATGTGCACATATGTTTCTAATATCAGTACAACACCGTAGCCAGCTCCGCATATATCGATAATTAGCCTGGTATTCTTTGGCAACAGTTTTCTGATCTTTTGTTTTAAGATCGCTATAAAAATACGAAAGCATCCCGAATGTAAATAACTCCGTAATAACCCAAATAGGAAAATTTCCTTCATATTTATCAAGATGATGCTTGACAAATAACACTTTCCTATTATTTTGAATCTCACGATCAATATTATTTTTAAATATATCATTTTGATGCTGTTTATTAAAGCTATCCGGATTTAAATAACCTAAGGCCCCATATTCCATAGCATGAAAATATGCTAACCGAGTACGTAATGTAATCTCTATTGTTTCTAGCGCATCATAAAGAATATTACGAAGTTGCCGATCAAATTCATATATATGATATATTTTTTCAAAAGTTGTTCCTTCAGCATATTTTTCATTATCCTGCTTAAACGGAAGAAAATATGCTGAAAAACGATAATAATTAATTCGTGAAAGAACTGTTTTACATTGATGTTCATCCTGTATGATGCAACCACGACTTTCTAAAATCGCTATCTGTTCATCATACGTAACTGGTTGTTTAATCTTTACCATTTTTCCTTCTCATAAAAAAATGTCTCCCCTGGGTCACATCGTTGAGAGGTGCGGGGAGTCCTGTTAGTTGCATTATACAATACAGATAACAAAAAGTCTACCCATTTTTATTTCACTAACGTTTTCCCATATTACTTACGTCTTACAATGTAAACATCCATCCGCACCCATTATACTCCATATCCTGCATATAACCATCTGGAAACTTCCAAGCTTTCTACGTATTACCATATCATATTATGCAGATCTTCTGCAAGCACATCAATTGATGACGATATGGGGTAAAGATAGACTTAAAAATTTCCCCTCACCCCAACATTTATAATAGAACCAAAAAAAAACCGCCAATACAGTGTTCAGTCTGTATGGCGGTTTTATTCATTCTATTCCCATTCAATCGTGGAAGGTGGTTTACTCGTAATATCGTACACGATGCGGTTGATATGATCCACTTCGTTGACGATACGGCTGGAGACTTTGTCCAATACATCGTATGGGATGCGGGCCCAGTCGGCGGTCATGAAGTCCGTCGTGGTGACACCGCGCAGTGCCAGCGTATAGTCATAGGTACGGAAATCGCCCATGACTCCGACGGAGCGGTTATTGGTGAGGACGGCGAAGTACTGGTTGATGGAGCGATCCAGTCCGGCATTGGCTACTTCTTCACGGAAGATGGCATCGGCATCGCGGAGAACAGCCAATTTTTCGACCGTAATTTCACCCATGATACGGATAGCCAGGCCCGGTCCCGGGAACGGCTGACGCCATACGAGGTAATCGGGAAGACCCAGTTCGGCACCGAGTTCGCGAACTTCATCTTTGAACAGGTTGCGCAACGGTTCGATGAGTCCTTTGAAATCGACGACAGCCGGCAGGCCGCCGACGTTATGATGGCTCTTGATAACAGCTGCATCACCGGCCCCGGATTCAATGACATCGGGATAGATGGTTCCCTGCGCCAGGAAGTCGACGGAACTGATTTTGCGTCCTTCGTCTTCGAATACGCGGATAAATTCTTCACCGATGATTTTACGTTTCTTTTCCGGATCGGTCACACCGGCCAGTTTGTTCAGGAAACGGCTCGATGCATCGACGCGGATGAATTTTACGCCGGAGTTCTTAAAGGCAGCTTCTACTTCATCGCCTTCGTTCTTACGCAGCAGTCCATGATCGACGAAGATACAGGTCAGATGGTCGCCGACGGCTTTGGATATCAAGGCTGCCGTCACGGAGCTGTCTACGCCGCCGGACAATGCCAGCAGTATTTTTCCGTCACCGACGGTCTTTTTAATGGTTTCCACAGCTGTTTTTGCATAGTTCGCCATGGTCCACGTACCTTTGCAGCCGCAGATTTCAAACAGAAAGTTATGCAGCATTTCTTTACCGTGTTCCGTATGGAGCACTTCCGGATGATACTGCATGGCATACAGTTTCTTGACTGTATTCTGCATGGCTGCTACGGGACAGTTCCCCGTATGGGCAATGATTTCAAATCCGGCCGGGATTTCCGCTACATAGTCCTGATGGCTCATCCAGACGATTTCCTGTTCCTGCAGTCCTTTAAACAACGGCGACGCTGTATTCACATCAATGGGGGTCTTACCGAATTCGCGCATTTCCGCTGATTCTACTTTGCCGCCCAGAGTCTGGGCCATGAACTGCATGCCGTAGCACAATCCCAGTACAGGGATGCCCAGGTGAAATACGTCCGTTTCGATTTGCGGTGCGTTCTTTTCATACACGCTGGCCGGTCCCCCTGTAAAGATGATGCCCTGGGGCCGGAGTTCTTTGATTTTCGCCACCGCTTTGTGATAGGGATATACTTCACAATATACATGGTTTTCACGGACACGCCGCGCAATAAGCTGGTTATACTGACCGCCAAAATCGACAACAATAATGAGTTCTTTGTTATCCATTTCTGCCTCCTCGTAAATAATTGTTTTTTCCTAATGAATTACTCTATTATAGCATGAACGGCAGGGCATAAAAAGAGATGGAGCAAAGTTCCTTCACTCCACCTGTATGATTCCCGTATATACTATTTTTTATCGTCGTCGGTACCATATTCCTTGTACAATTCATCGAGGATATTGTATCGCGAAACGATGCCCACGACACGACGGCCGTCAACGATAGGAATAACTTTCAGATGTTCTGCTACCATGACGCCGGCGATTTGTTCCACATCGGCATCGGGAGCGGCAATGATAACATCTTTGGTCATCATGTCCTTGGCCGTGCAGGCCATCAATTTTTTGAAGCCTTTGTCGTATTCACTGATGCCGTTATAATAAATGCTGGCTCCCAGCAGATTGACATAATGCGGAACATGCGGTTTGATCTTTTTATACAACAAATCCGCATCGGTAATGATGCCGACCAGTTTTTCTTCACCGTCAACGACAGGAATCGCCGAAACTTTATTTTTGACGAACATGTGTACCAAATCAAAAACGGATGTTTCCGGGCTAGATGTGACAAACACTTTTTCCATAATATCTGACGCAGTACGTACTTCCATAGTATCTCCTCCTTTATAGCTCTTGCTCTTCGGTATTCTCTGCCTTCACTATATATATTATACATAGACATCGGAAATTCCTGCCTAAAACTACAATGATTTTTAATCCCATGTTTTCTCTTATAATGAAATTATCTCATCTTTGATGCATCTTCCTACCAGTGATACGGTTCATGGCGCTGGATCTTGATGGCCCGATAGATTTGTTCCAACAGCAGCAGCCGGATCATCTGGTGCGTCAGAGTGATGCGTCCAAAGGAAATACGCGAATCGGCCCGCTTGCGGACTTCTTCCGACAGGCCGAAGGGCCCGCCGATGATAAAGGTGAATTCACTGGTACCATACAGGGCCAGGTCAGAGAATTTCGCCGCCAGTTCTTCCGATGAAACGAGTTTACCCTGCACATCCAGGACAAAGACATAGGCCCCATCCTTTACATGGCGCAGCATCTTTTCGCCTTCTTTTTGCAGGACCTGCTGTTTCTGGGCCGCTGACGGGTTATCAGGCATTTTTTCCTCGGGCAGGGCCGTGATGTCTACCTGTCCGTACGGACGCAGCCGCTTCAGGAATTCCTCCATGCCGGCCGTCAGGTATTTTTCTTTGATTTTTCCGATGGAAACGATATGGTATCTCATTGATTATCATCCGAATCGCTCTGCGGTGCTTCCTGCAACGTCACTTTCGCCGTCGTTTCCGAACCACCACGGGTATAGGTCACCGTCACCGTATCACCAACATTATAGTTGTCCAGGGAGCTCTGTAAGGTCGAGAAGTCTTTGACATCCGTATCGCCGACTTTGGTGATGATATCGCCATGCTGGAATCCTGCTTTGTCCAGAGGACCGCCGGCAACAACTTTATACACATAGATACCGTTGACATTCAGCTGCATGCCGAAACGGGCTGCCATCTGTTTGTCCAGTCCGTACAGGCCCAGATACGGGCGTACGACTTTGCCGTTCTTGATCAGCGATTCCAATATCGGCCGGGCCGTATTGATAGGAATGGCAAATCCCAGTCCTTCTACGCCTTCTTTGGATATCTTGGCACTGTTGATGCCGATGACTTTGCCATCCGCATCGACGAGAGCGCCGCCGGAATTCCCCGGATTAATAGCCGCATCGGTCTGAATCAGTTTCATACTCTGCCCTTCTGCCCCGACAGTACGGTTCAGCGAACTGATGACGCCTGCCGTGACCGTTCCCTGGAATTCCAATCCCAGGGGATTACCGATAGCGATAGCCGGTTCCCCGACCTGCAGGGAATCACTGTCACCGAATTCGGCGACAGGCAGATTATCCATTTTGATCTTGACTACGGCCAGGTCGGTCTTTTCATCGCGGCCGACGACAGTACCTTCCGTGCTCTGGCCGTCTGCCAGGGATACGATGACCGTCTTGCTGTTGCCGACGACATGGTTGTTCGTCACGATATATCCTGCTTTATCAAAAATAATCCCAGAGCCGACGCCTTCGCCGACGAGGACTTTACGGTTAAAGATATCCCGGTTATATACTTTGGTCGTAATGCCGACGACAGCCGGGCTGACCTTCTTTGCCGCCTGTACGACAGCCGTATTGCGGGCATCGGAAATCGACTGGGATTTCGATGGTTCCTGCAGCTGGTTCGCCGTACCGTTATACGTCCCGGACGGACAAAAATGATCGTGTATCATATAGCCGCCATAGATGCCGGCGCCGATGAGCACGACGGCGACGACGGCCGTAAGTATCCGTTTATGTTTCGTTTGCATTATCTGTTTCCTCCATCCTGAAACCGCACCTGGCCATGCTGACATGCCAGACGGAGCAATATATCCTGCCCGATGACTTTACCGGACCGGCTCAATACGGAACGCATGGTATGCAGGGACAGGGCCGGCGTATTATTTTTTTCACTGCGGTGAGCCAGCAGTACCCGCATCATGCCTTTTGTCGGCAAATCAGCCAGCAATCCGGCCGCGGCCATATTAGATAAATGGCCGTGGTTTCCCAGTATCCGCTGCTGAAGCATATACGGATACGGGCCGTTTTTCAGCATTTCTTCATCATGGTTGGCTTCCAGTACCAGGATATCCGCATAAGCTGCGGCATCGGCTACATCCTGACTAACGAAACCCAAATCGGTAGCCAGGGTCATCTTGCAGTCGCCATGATAGATGGTATAGCCTACAGGACGGGCCGCATCATGAGAAATGGCAAACGGCACGACCTGGATATCCTTCAGATGCAACATCCGGGGCAGGCGGACGAACCGGTCTGTATACGATTCGATTTTTTGTCCCACCGCCTGCCAGGTCTCCTGCGTCGTATACACGGGCATGTGTGTCCGTTTCAGCAGGGTCGGCAGGCCGTTGACATGATCCGTGTGTTCATGAGTGATGAACACCGCGTCCAAATCGGTCAGCTGACACCCATAGGGTTTCAGTCCTTGTTCGATGCGGCGGCAACTGATGCCGGCATCGATGAGGATACGGGTCTGACCACACTGAAAATAGGCAGCATTTCCCTTGCTGCCGCTGGCCAGCATACTCACCAGGCAGTCACCCCGCCTCGCTTCGCCGCCCAGGTTCGGTACTTCTGCCAGTGGCAGCTGCGGCGCCAGAGACGGCCCCGCACAGCCGGCGGCTTGCCGGGTCTGACTGACGGACAAGGCTAAGGCTTGCAATTGTTGTTCACTCTCCGTCACGATGAGCTCCTTCCACGATGGCCACACCGGAACTGGTCCCGAGGCGGTCGGCACCGGCAGCGATCATGGCCGCCGCTGTCTTAAAATCACGGATCCCGCCGGAAGCTTTGATCCGCGCCCGGCCCCGGACGGCACGGGCCATGCGCTGCACATCGGCAACGGTAGCACCGCCATGGCCGAAGCCGGTCGACGTCTTGACGAAGGCGGCACCCGCTGCTACTGCGGCCTGACACGCCTGATCCTTTTCCTCATCCGTAAGGAGGCCCGTTTCCAATATGACTTTCACTGCCTGCGGTGCCGCTGCCCGGACGACCTGATGGATATCATCGGTCACATAGGCCCAGTCACCAGCTTTGGCCCGGCCGATGGCCATGACCATATCGATTTCAGCAGCCCCCTGCTGCACCGCCCCGGCCGCTTCCGCTGCTTTGGCTGCTGTCGTCGCCGCCCCCAAGGGGAAACCGACGACACAGGATATATGGACATCACTGCCAACCAATACATTGCGGGCCAGCGCTACATAGGATGAATTGACGCACACCGCGCCAAACCGATGCGCTATGGCCTCACGGCACAACTGTTCTATATCCGCAGGCGTTGCCTCCGGTTTCAGATTTGTATGTTTGATACGGGATGAAATATCCATATTCGTTCCTCCATTTCACTTGACTCTTCAGTGTATTATAGCATACTTCCCCGCTCCTATCCACGCATAGCCCCGTGGTTTCAGCCAAAAACGAACCGTCCTGTTCACTATTTGTCAACGATGTAAATTTTCGTTGAATAAATAGCATATACTATTGACAAGGCTCCGACAGATAGGCTAGAATTATTGCGTGTATACGAGTAGATACTGTTGGACGTACTCTTTAATTTCTAACTCTGGGGGAATGTATGATGATTCGAAAAATTGGTGTCCTGACAAGCGGCGGCGATGCACCGGGAATGAATGCCGCCATTCGCGGCGTAACCCGGTATGCGACATACAAGGGATTATCCGTCGAAGGTATTTGCCGCGGCTATGACGGCCTGATTGACAAGGACAGCACGCCACTGACCCGGCGGGCAGTCGGTGCGATTATCCATCGCGGCGGTACCGTATTGAAAACAGCCCGTTCCGAAGCATTCATGACCAAGGCCGGCCAGCTCAAAGCCCTGGATTTTCTCCATAAAAAAGATGTAGACGCTCTCGTCGTCATCGGCGGCGACGGTTCCATGCAGGGCGCCCGGGTACTTTCCACCTTGGGAATGCCGACGGTCGTCATTCCCGGCACCATCGACAACGATATGCCCGGTACGGAATATGCCATTGGTTTTGACAGTGCCGTCAATACCGTCCGGGTTGCCGTCAATAAGATCCGCGATTCCGCCTTTTCTCATGACCGCGTCGCCTTCGTCGAAGTCATGGGCCGCCACTGCGGTGCCATCGCCCTGGAAACGGGTATCGCCTGCGGTGCCGAAATGGTCCTCATCCCGGAAAAGCATATCTCCATGCAGACTGTTACGGACAAACTGATCGAATCCCATAAACAATGGAAGAAAAACAGTATCGTCATCGTCGCCGAAGGGGCCATGCACGGTGCCGATATCTGTAATTACGTCAAGGAACATGCGCCGGAACTGAATCCGAACCTGACCGTCATCGGTTATCTGCAGCGCGGTGGCGCTCCCACCGCCTATGACGCCAAGATGGCCAGCCTGTTCTCACAGAAAGCGGTGGAAACATTGCTGGAAGGACGCTGCGACGGTGTCGTCGGCCTCATCAACAACAAAGTAATCATCACGCCGTACGAAGAGGTAGAAAAATATCGTTTCCCTATTGACGAAAACGAATATGATCTGGTACAAGCGTTAGGAAAATAGAATGCCGATAAAAGATCTCCGACAACACCTGCTGCCGGAGATTTTTTATAAGCATTCATGACGGATTGGGATGGTCGACTGCCGGATATACCGGCCCTAAAACATCGCTTTGATTTAACTGAATTATAGCATATTTCTAACAGCCGACAATATCATCGGCTGTTAGAAATACGTACGCTTTTTTAGTTGTTGACACCGGGAAATGCATTGACGTAACTAATCGTAAAATCAGGGAAACTATCGACAAACTGCACCGTAAAGTCTTCTCCGTATTCAACAAATTGCCATTCGCCGATATCATCGGGGAAAGATTCAACGACTTTAACCTTCAAATCCGGAAAGCTATTGACGACTTTTACTTTCATATCAGCATTCCATTCTACGACTTTCACTTTGCCTGCCAAGCGGATACCGTTGAAATACCCGCCGGCATTAATAGCTGATGCGGCCCACACCGGCATGGCCAGACACATCAGTCCCAACAGGCTCATGCCTGCTTTCCTCATGATACGCATATGCTGCACCTCTTTTCTGCACACAATTCCATTATCTTATACTTATAGTATACCGAATTTTACCGGAAAAGGTAAATACATTTCTTTATTCCCGCCTCTATTATTTTCGTACGTATTTCATTTTATTGACATACCTATTGGCATTTTAATGGTTTTATCGTATGATATACGTAATATTATTAATACGTTCCTTACCAGGAACTTGGGGGAGGCTCATTTATATGCGAGCAGATTATCATATACACACCAGCTTCAGCGAAGATTCCGAATGTCCTATGGAAGATATGGTACGGCAGGCCATTTCCCAGGGATTGGATGAAATTTGTTTTACCGAACATTTCGATTATGGCCTGCCCCGTCCCGAAGCCGTCTGCGACAGTACGATCTATTATCCGAAAGTACTGGAAATGCAAGAAAAATACGGCGATACCATTACGATCAAATGCGGTGCCGAATTCGGTGCCCAGATGGAAACGATTCCGGACTACGTCAGGGAATTT